>JALVDO010000646.1 GCA_027008975.1 Saprospiraceae bacterium
GACGGTTTTGAATTATGGATGGGGGCGATAAGCACCCATAAAAAAGCGCAGAGGAAAATCAAAAGAATTTCCCCTACGCATTGTAAAAAAAACGTGATGTGTTATTCGGTTATTACATTTTCACGACCCGCTTCGTCTTCTGCGCCGCCCCTACCTGTAACCGGCAATAATAGCTGCCTGCGGGTAGGTCGTACATGTTTATTTGTACCTGATGGCTACCTTTGCTTAGTTTTTTACTGAAGACGACCTTTACCTCACTGCCAATGGCATCGTAAACACTGAGTTTGATCCAATCGGTGGTGTCTGTTTCGAAATCAACATGAAGGGTATTGCTAACCGGATTGGGATAAGTATTCATCAGTATGTTTACTTCCTCCACTTCTTTGGTGTCTACCGTACAGTTGAGTAGGATAGGAAGGTGGGTGTAATCCTCATATAGTAGCGTTCTGATTTTGCTCTCTTCCAACAGGAACCAATCCTGAAGAATAGAGCCGTAAACATCCCTAAAGTCGTATTGCATTGGGACGCCTTCCCCGGCAGTGGCATCGGGGGAAATCTCCGGATTGTCACCGTGTATCAGTGGAGCCACACAGGACCCAAAAAGCAAGAGTGGTCCTGCTGTTCCGTGATCGGTGCCGAGGCTCTCGTTAGATCGAATCCGGCGACCAAATTCCGACCAGGTCATCCCAATTACCCGCTCATCCAACGTCAAAGCATTCAAATCCGCTTGAAAAGCTCCGATAGCGTCAGAGAGGGTTTTCATTAACCCGGCATGATTACCGGTGGTGGTTTCTCCTCCTACTACCTGATTGGCATGCGTGTCAAAGCCTCCCAGAGTAACGATATAAACTTTTGTTTGCAAACCTCCCGCGATCAAAAGAGCGACGGTTTTTAATGCCTGGGCTAATTCGTTGTCTTCGGGATAATCTACGGCGTTGGAGCCTAATTCCGCCGCAGTGGTAATAGTCTCCCCATAGGCATTTGCCTGGCGAACGGCAGTCCTCAGAAATGCCAATTCTTGCCCGTAGTAATTGTCTGGCAACTCACTTTCAGCTCCCTCCGTTAAAGGCATGAGGGTGAACGGGTCAGTCAGTGTCATCGAAAAATTGGCACTAGTTCCCTGACAGGTTTCTGATACTGTTTTTCCGATGGTTATGGCAAAGGGATCGGGATGTTCTTCATTGGGATAACCAACTGGAAAATCGGGATTATCCGCTTCGAAGTGTCTTCCCAGCCAGCCCGTCGTCCAGTATTCGCTTGAAGGAGAGCCGCTCGTCCATATATCAGTCGATCGGAAATGTGAGCGGTTTTGGTCTGGGTATCCAGCGGCTTGGATAATACCCAACAGTCCCTCATTATAAATGTTTTGCAGGCTCGTCATAGCGGGGTGTAACCCGACGGTGTCAGTTAGCGATAATACATCGCTCTCGGGAATGATAATGTTAGGACGAACGGCGGTTAGCCCGGCGTACTGGTCTCTAGGAATAATCATATTGAGCCCGTCATTTCCTCCGTTGAGGCGGACTAGAACAAGTATTTTGTCCGTTTCATCCATATTTGAAAACAAGGATGACTTGGGCATACCCTTTACTTTCATACCATTTAATAACATGGGTACTGCAAGGGCTGTTCCGGTTGATTTTATAAATTTTCTTCTTTTCATGTTCTAATTTTTTTAGTGTGAATGAATACAGCCAATTCGAGTTAGCTCAGATAAAACTCCGGCATGGAAAGCATGGCCTGCAATAGATTCTTTAGTTTAGAAGCCACGGCATTGGCGAGGTTCTCATCGTCCGGATTAGCGAGATAATCGTTGTATTCAACTGTCCATTCATAATCGGGTAGTCCCGGTATTAATATTTCCTTGAGTACTTCTTTTTGTCCGTCTGTAATTGGCTGCGGAAATAGAATTTTTGTAAATTCCTCAATGACACTATTTGGATCAGAAGGGTCGTCAAGCGAAGCAACGAAAGCTAGGGGGTCAATACCCACTTTTGTTCCTCCAAAGGTATAAGGGTTGACCGTCATTCTGTCCGTGAATCCCATTCGCACCTGAAGTGTTGTAGAGTTAATCCATATTCTATAAAATCCGGGCTCCTGATAATATGCTTTCCACCCGGCAACGCTTGGTAGGTTGTAATACGACATTTCCATGTTATCAATCAATGGGAAGATACGTCGCTGAATGTTGTATCGCTTTACAGGGTCATCAGGGAAGGGATTTCCGGGTGTTTTAATAGCCGACATGACAAAATCCATTGGATTTTTTATCATTGGTCCCAGATTGATGGCATCGTAGAAGTGCTCACTACTCAATAGTGCTCTCAGTACGGGTTCAATTTCAAAATCATTCTCTATCAACATTGTTGCCATCGGCTCTATGACGTTTACCTCTGCATTATCATCAATTACGTAATAAACGAACCAGCGATAAAATTTTCGACAGATGAATCTTGCAACCTCTGCCTGTTGGAAGATGATGTCTATTAGTGTCCGGTATTCATTTTCTCCCTCATTAGAGATGACAGCATTGCCGAAGTGTTCTGACAACTGCTTGTCCCCGGTATGATGACGGTTTGGTCTAAAAATTGATTCTATTTGTACATCGGGATTAAATGCCCTGAATCCTCGGTCTCTCCAACCGGTTAGCACTTTGGCTATGGCAATGACATCATCTTCGGTGTAGTTGGTATAATCACCGGGTGCTATTTGTGGGCCCTTACCAATTGTAAACAACTCCAATACTTCCCGGGCATAATTTTCATTGGGGGCGTTTTTCGTATTTTGATTGCCGTTAAGAAAGCGAAGCATTGCCGGTTCAATCGTTATCCTTTTGATTAACTCTTTAAAATTACCGGTTGCAAATTCGCGGTAGAGTTGACTATATCTGTACCGGAATTTAGGGTCATTGATGTTACCCATTCCAAAATGATTATCCCAAAAAGTTGTCATTTTTTCGCGAATCGAAATACCTTCGTCAACAATATTCTGGATTGTCCAGGAAAATAGGCTTCGGTAGCGATATCCGAAGAGATTAATATCCTCAGAATAGGGGGCGTCAATCCAAGTTTCCCCAATTGGGACATTTGGGTCTTCCTCAAAGACTAGGTTGATGGGTGGATCGGGAAGTGGAGATTCGGCAAAAAGCATATCGATGGTTGCCTCCATCCCTTGATTGACGGCATCTTTAATTTGTGCATAGGTAGGGCCGTACATACTCCGGCGCAGTAGATGTGCAGCCAGCTCGTAGTCCCAAGTGCCCAGATAGGTATCTAAGCCTGTGGTGAGCGTTAGTGCGGTCGACTTTTTTGCTCCGACTTTAGCACTTTTTTTCCCCATCAGGGTGGCTAGTGTTGCTCTTCTGTTCATAAGAAAGAATTTTGATGAAAGAAATGTGATTTTGAGTTAGACTTTGGTTGATATAAAAGGTTTAAGGTATGGGTAAATAATAAATTCTGGATGCAACTACTTGTCACCTTATGACTTAAACTCAAAAATGTGAAATGGCGAATGGGGGGTGAGCAAGAAATTGAATGCCGAATGGTGCTACAAAATGTTACGCTAATAAACTTGAGTACCATTCATAAATCTCTTTAACGGTATCATCAATATGAAAATGATCCTGCATTCTCTTTTTTGCATTTTTTGCCATGAGCCGGAGTGCTTCAGGCTGTTGGTAGGCATAGAGGATGGCAGTTGCCAATGCCTTGGGGTCTTTGGATGGGACGACAAGACCACTTTCTTTGTTGACTACCAGTTTTCTATTGCCGGGAATATCCGTTATGATGGGACAAATACCGAGGCTCATTGCTTCGATGACGGCTTTTGTGATGGCTTCGCCCTTGATGGAGGCGAGGATGAAAGCGTGGCTGGCTTTGACTATCTGTTGGGCGTCTTTTCGGTAGCCCAAAAGGATGATTTTATCTCTATTGGGGCTGTTTTTAATTAGTTCCGGAATACCTTCTTTATCCATTCCCCTTCCCGCAAACAGGAAGAAAATCGGCAAATCAGTTGGTAAGTGGTAGGTGGCTTTAATAAGGTATGGAACGCCTTTCATGGGACGTACATTAGATACGTGTGCGGCAATAAAGGCATTGGTGGGAAGGTCGAGGTCTGATAAATCGGCTTTTTGCACGCCCGCATACCAAACGGGATCGTGCCCCTTGGTGATGCTGACCGGTTTGTTTTTTTGGAAAAAAATGAGATTTCTTTTGATGAGATCTCGGGTGGCATCGGCGATACACCACACTCCATCGACATGGGGGGATAGATATTTAAAGTAGGCTGTCGGGTCGTACCAATGGATATTTCCTGTATAGCCCCGGTAGAGGAGAATTTTTATCGGGAGTTTTTTTGCAGCCGGTATGCCATTTGTTATGGCGATACCGGTATAGAGATGGAGGATGTCGTGTTTCCCCTCTATTAGTTCTTTCTTTATTCGCTCTATGGAGGTAGTATCCCGTTTTTTAGCGGGGTAAAAGTCAATGACCCGAATACCGGCTTCTTTGAATCTTTGGACGTATTCTGCTTCACCGTAGGTCATGATTTCGATTGTGACCTCTTCTTTTTGAGCTAGGCGGATGTACATTTCTGCTTCCGGTCGTACAGATACTGTTTCTCGATAATCGCTAATTACTAGTATTTTCATCTATTTGTTTAATCACTCATTCAAAGGGCTCAATTATTCTTTTAACTTCTTCAGTTGTTAGCCCTGCAATTTCTGCGATATCTTCTACTGCCATCTTTTTTCGCCAACATCTTTCAATAACGCTCCTCTTTTCTTCTAATTTACCTTCTAATTTACCTTCTAATTTACCTTCTAATTTACCCTTTTTTTCTGCAGCAATTATTTTACCTCTTTCATCCTGCTCTGCAATCGAGGCATCATCATAAGCAATTAATTCTTCTTTATTCCAACTGTGTTTGTCTGCATCCTTATAGGCTTCTATCAGACCTTCATCATCCACATTTTTGGGAATGACATCCAAATTCTCCGCATTTTTGATGAAAAAAATCCATTTTTCAGTCAGATTCTCCAATTCATCTACTCTTTTATTAAATTTGGGTAATTCAATAAAAGTAAATTGTATGTCCTTCAATTTATGCTCATGAGTTTCTCCGTTCACAATAATGTGGTGGGACAGGTAACCGGGGCTATCAAAAAAGTTAAAATCTAAAATCCCAATAAAATAGGTTGGTTTCAGTAGTGGATATTGTTCGCCTCTGTCTATCTGCATGGAGTAATCCCGACTGGTGTAATACTGTACCCTTTTGTCAAAGCCGTCTACGTCTGCCACTTGCATTTCTATGACGAATTGCCTTCCTTTTTTGTCTTTTGCCCGGACATCAATAATAGAAGCTTTTTCGCCCGCTATTCTTGGCAATTGATAGGGGTTGATGATACTAACTTCTGCTATTCTGTTGTCTCCTTCCAGTTTTAGTACGGCATTAAGAAACGAAATGATGATTTTAGTCTTCTTTTCGTTACCGAATATCTTTCGGAATGCTATATCGTTTTTGACATCTACAAATCTCATTTTTTCTTGCTCCTTTTCATTTTATACAAATATACATCATTTAAACTTAGAAATCTACCCTTCCTTATTCTTCCGTGCCTTTTTCTGCTCATTATTACTTTCATAGATGGTGTAGGCTTCGTATTTTACGGGGTCTTTTTCTGCCCAAATATCTTTGCCGATGTTGCAGATGAGTACCAGTTCGTCGTATATTTTATTGCCGAGTTCTACGCGTCTTTCCACTGCAATGTCCCGGTCGGCAATCTTATCTTGCTGGATATTCAATGCCTGTTCGAATTGTTTGGCGGCTTCTACGATTCGACCAATGATGTTTTCATTAACGCCGAGGTCGGCGAGAAAATCAATTTGTGCTCTCGCTACGCGCACCACACGTCTTCCGCAAAAGAGGAGTTGGGCATCGCTCATATCACCCATTTTTGCAGTGCCGAATTTGCGGTATCGACCCGTGCGATTATTGTACTTGATGGCGACCCGAGTCATGAGGCTGCGGATGGCTGATTTGAGATTTTCGGCTGCTTTATCTTTCTTCTCTGTGGTAATCATTTGGTCGCCGAGTAGTTCGTCGTCGTCCGGCAAATTTTTGAACTTCTCACAGAGGTTGTAGAAAGCCTTAATCTTTTCTATTCCGTAGCTGTAGCTCTCAAAGGCGGTAATATCACGACGAGCGTATTGAATGCGCTCTATACTTTGTAGGTATAAGTCCGCATCGGGGAAGTTGTATTTGCGGTTGGTTGGTTGTTTTTTCATCTATACAAAAAGTTTGTTTGACAGCAAAGATAACACAAATATTTAAATAAAAAACACTTTTTTAGAAAAATATTTTACTCATTTGAAGTTTGCTTGCTATATGAGGGATATTTACTTTTTAAATTTTGGTTATGCCTAAGAGAATGCTATATCTTTATGTTTTAGATTACAGGGCTACGCCCCTGATTAGTCCATTGCTACTCTTTGTTACGAAAATGCTAGGGCTACGCCCTGCATTTGTTTGGTGACATCTGATTAACAGATATATCCTCGGCATAGGGCGTTAGCCCCTTAATCTTCGTGATTAAATGGACTATAGAAAAATAAAGGGGCGTAGCCCTGACATCTATTCACCGTCTCGTTGAAAAAGATATTTAGGCTGGCAATTTACAAATAATGTCACGAGTGTGACCAAATGTTAATTATTTGTGAAAAAATGTTATTTTTATTGGAATAACCTCCATTATTTTATATCTTAGCACCAAATCCAAAAGATATTTTGGTTATAATCCTATAATTTAACATAATCCTTGACATTTTTATAATATATAAATGTCTATTTTTGAACTATTTAAATTTCCATGAACATGAACTTAACAGTAAAATCACGTAAAGAAAAAAGAAAAGTTGTTACCTCTAAAATGGTACCGACCTGATAGCGACCTGAGTCGCCAAAAATAAACAAACGTACAGGTGTTTGTTTAAAATGGAGTTGTAATCGCAGATTGCAACTCCATTTTTTGTAACATAAGTCACCCAAAATATAGCAAAAGCGGAATATCTTTGCTCAAATTTTGAAATTATGCAATACCGACCTAATTGGCGTTTCTTGATTATGATTTGTCTGACCCTTGGACTCGCTCCGTTTTATCCCGAGCCACACATTCTTGGAAAAGTGCGGTGGATAATGGGGGGAGCTAAGGGCATGGGGGCGCTGGACTGGTTTGATACTTTTCTTCATGGGACTCCTTGGCTACTTCTTATCGGAAATCTCTTCTACGTCGCCTTCGCGCGTTTTTTTAAGCGGTAGCATCTTTTGAGCATAGGAACATCATTATTTTGAATATTTTTTCCAATTTGTTATGGATTTAGTGAATGTTCTATTAGTTTTGCTACTATTGATAAAAGGCAACTACTTAATAGTACTCCATTAAAGGGACTATTTTCTGTCTAAAAACCGGTACCCGTAAGTAGTTACAATAAAAGTATAGAGGTGTACTTCTTGGGAAAACAAAATAAGGGATGAATAGCGTCGTCACACAACGATTTGTAAAATGCCACGATGAGCTTAAAGCTGCCGGAATCATTAAGTCCAGCAGGCAGTTTGCTATTTCCCTTAAGTATTTACCCCAAAGTCTCAGCGAAATCATCCAAAAGCGACGCGATGTTCCCATTGAGTTATTGCGTAAAGCAATAGAAGTTTACAACCTCAATCCTGTTTATCTCTTTACCGGAAATGGTCCCTATTTTATGCAGGAGGAAGAGCGAAAGGATGTGAAGGTTCTGACGATTGTCGCCAATTCAAGCAGGAATGAGCAGATTGTTCACGTACCGGAGTCGGCGATTAGCAGTTATGTGAATGGGCATCACAAGGCCAATTTTATCAAAGACTTGCCAACCTTCACTTTGCCGGAGTACGTTTATCAGACGACGACTCACCGCTCTTTTGATGTGGTCGGAAATGCTATGGAGCCTATTTTGTTTGAGTCTGATAAGGTAATATGCAGTTATGTTGACCCTACGAACTGGAGCGCCTCTATCAAGGATTACTACATTTATGTTGTTGTTACTAAAAGTGATATTTATATCCGTAGGGTGGTGAATAAGCTAAAGTTGGATAATCGCATAGAATTGTATGCTGATAACAAGAATTTTGCTCCGTTGACTTTTTCCATGTCTGAAATTAAGGAGATTTGGTATATCCGGACAAAGCTAAGTACGCTTTCTCACGCAAAGCCCAGGGTGACTAATTACCTGAAAAACAGGATAGATGGCATACATAATATTTTAGATGAGCAATCCAAAATCCTTCAACAGATTAAGGATGTTATGGGTATAAAAAATACGACGGATGAAGATTAAAGGGAAAGTAACCAAGATCGATCTCGGAACCGGCTTCTGGGCTATTATCGGGGATGACGGGCATGAGTGGCGTCCAATTAACATGCCCGAACAATTAAAAGTAAAAGACAAACGGGTCATTGTCCATGCAAAAAAAGCTCCGGATGCTCCCTCCATTTTTATGTGGGGCGAGCCGATTGTTATTACGGAATTTGAAACGTGATTTTGTTGGTTTGTGGTGGATGCCCGGTGTTTTATTTGTCAGGATATTGATAAGTTCGG
>JALVDO010000647.1 GCA_027008975.1 Saprospiraceae bacterium
TCGTTTTGCAAATATCGAATATGTGGGCATCGGAATTCCTCAGGAGCTTCACCGAAAAATTTCCGGATTCCTTCGCAGTGACCAACTCCAACACCATCATTTCCATTTCCCAAATGTCCGAAACTTTGTTCATCCTGACCATTCCGTTTTTCTTAAAAAAATACGGTATCAAATGGGTGATGATTATGAGTATGCTTGCCTGGTTTTTGCGGTTTGGCTTATTTGGAATTGGCCAGCCGGAAGGAGTCGGATTGGGCTTCCTGATTCTATCTATGGTCGTTTACGGTGCGGCTTTTGACTTTTTCAACATCTCCGGTTCGTTATTTATTGAGACCGAAACGGACAGTAAATTTAGAGGTAGCGCTCAGGGACTTTTTATTTTACTGACGAATGGTGTAGGAGCCATCATCGGTGCACTTGGCAGTGGCTATGTCGTGGATTTATACACAACGGAAGCGGGTAGGGATTGGTTTAGCATTTGGATGATATTCGCAGCTTATGCACTCGTACTTGCCGTATTATTCGCTCTTATTTTCAAATACAAGCACGACCCGGATGCCATCGGGGAAGTAGCGCATTAAATCTATAAAAATGACAGTATCAATTGGAGCTGACCATGCAGGATACCCCTATAAAGATGCTATCAAGCGTTGGCTTGTCGCCAATGGTCATCAGGTTATTGACCATGGTACCAATAGCGAAGATTCGGTTGATTATCCCGATTTCGTCCATCCTGTCGGCAATGATATTGACTCAGGGAAAAGCGAAATGGGCGTCGTCATGTGTGGTAGTGGAAACGGGGTTGCAATGACCGTCAACAAACACCGAAAAGTAAGGGCGGCACTTTGTTGGAAACCAGAGATTGCCTCTCTCGCCCGCAAGCACAACAATGCCAACGTATTGGCGATTCCGGTAAGATTTGTCAGTCAGGAAACTGCTCTAAATATGCTAAAAATCTTTATGGAAACAAAGTTTGAAGGAGGAAGACATGAGCGAAGAGTAAAAAAAATTACTACTAACGATTAAACACGAAAAATTATGTTTGCATTAATGATCATTGTTTTTGTTTTGGGATATACAGCCATTGCGCTCGAGCACCCGATACACATTGATAAATCTGCCTCTGCCTTACTCACAGGGGTATTGACTTGGACGTTGTTGGTGCTCGGTGCTCCGGAGATATTGGGTGCCTTAGAGCACGGATTGGAATACAAAGACTTCATCGACGAGCAGTTAATGGAGCACCTCGCTGAGATTGGCTCCATTCTCTTTTTCTTATTGGGTGCCATGACTATTGTCGAACTGGTTGATGCACACGAGGGATTTCGGGTTGTTACCGACAAAATTACCACGACGAATAAGGTGAAATTAATGTGGATTCTGAGTCTAATTACCTTCTTCTTCTCAGCAGCATTAGACAACCTGACGACTTCCATCGTCATGGCTGCTGTATTGAGAAAATTAATGTCGGACAAAAAAGATCTTTGGCTATTCGCCGGAATGGTCATCATTGCTGCCAACGCCGGTGGTGCCTGGTCGCCCATTGGAGACGTGACGACCATTATGCTTTGGATTGGCGGACAAATTACTGCGGGGCATATTGTTACAGCGATATTCCTACCATCTCTTACCACCTTACTCATTCCTCTCGCAGTTCTAAGCTTCACAATGAAGGGTGATGTCCGTCGTCCGGAAAAGACAAGCTCGAAAAAGCACGCTCCCGTGACAGAAGGAGAGCGGAAGCTAATCTTCTTTATGGGAGTAGGACTTTTGTTGTTTGTTCCTATATTCAAAACCGTCACGCACCTGCCACCCTTCATGGGCATTCTGTTTGGATTGGGACTATTGTGGTTGGTGACTGAGATTATCCACAGACAGAAGAACAAAGAGCACTATAACCACCTGACTGTCGTGGGCACTTTGAGGGAGGTAGATGTGCCCAGCGTTTTGTTCTTCCTCGGTATCTTATTGGCGGTTGCCAGTTTACAGACCGCAGGGCATTTACAATTGTTGGCAACCTACTTAGACAAGACCTTTGGCAATATCTACATCGTCAATATCCTCATTGGATTATTATCCTCTATTGTTGACAACGTACCACTGGTTGCCGGAGCGCAGGGGATGTACTCCCTATCCACTTACCCTGTTGACCACACCTTCTGGGAATTCCTCGCCTATTGCGCCGGTACCGGAGGTA
>JALVDO010000648.1 GCA_027008975.1 Saprospiraceae bacterium
CAATGGACAATATCGACCAATTGTAACAGTTCGTCTGATAGTGTAAATATCGAGTTTAATCAAACACCAACAGTTGCCGATGCCGGAACTGATCAAACTTTTAATGATGGAACTGTGTCGGCTTCACTTTCAGCCAATACATCTGCATCAGGAAGTTGGAGTGTCATAAGCGGTATCGGTGGTAGTTTTGCCGATGATACCGACCCTAATACGATTTTTACGGGAGTACTTCATACCGTTTATATATTGCGCTGGACAATATCAACCAATTGCAGCAGCAGCACGGATGATGTTACGATAACCTTTAATCAAGATGGTGCAGGAAGTCCATTAACCGATTACGATGGTAACACATACAATACCGTGTATATAGGTAACCAATTATGGATGACAGAAAACCTGGCAACAACCCACGAGCCGGACGGTACAAGCATACCAACTGTAACGGATAACAATTCTGATGGCAGCACCGATGACGAATGGGAAGCCCTTGGCGATAATGATACCGATAAAGCATATTGCATCAGTGCTTCCGGGAATTTTTACACTTACGCAGCAGCCAAAGATGCTTGCCCTACAGGTTGGCATTTACCAACCGATGCAGAGTGGACTGAGTTGGAGGACTATATTACCAATGATGGACATGCCGAAGCAGAAGGGACTGCACTAAAATCTACCACTTATTGGGAGGAAAATGGCAACGGAACAGATGATTATGGTTTTTCTGCTTTTCCGGTTGGCAGCCGCTATGACGGCGCCGGCACCTTCGACGGTGCGGGTTATAACGGCAACTGGTGGAGTAGTACGGATTCTAGTAGCAGCAGCGCCTACTTTCGCTTTCTGCACTACGGTTACCCCTATTTGTACCGCTTCAGCTTCAATAAATCAAATGGATTCAATGTTCGTTGTGTAAAGGATAATTGATTAGGTCATTTTTCGATTTTTTTAATAGAGTTTTAGGAAAATATGAAATACCTATGATTATTTAAGTGTTGAGCTCTTTAGCTGTTAAGCTTGCCTCACGACTGAAAGGAGGGAAATTAAGAGTTTAACAGCTAAAGAGCTCAATAGCTTATGCTCAACCGCTTAAAAAAAAATAAACAAATGATAAAAAATATATCAATATTGAAGTTTGCAAGCCTTTTCGGGTTGAGTCTCTGTTTAGGATTTATGTATATTCTATTCGTTGGATACACAAGCGGAATATCTACGGATGCCGTTCGGAGTAAATCGTCGAATCAGACTTTTGTTTTGATTGATTCAATCATGGGCGGTGCTGATAATCCATATATGATGCCGTATTATACAGGTAAGATACTACCTACTCCGCAAAAGGTGGAGTATAAGAACGAATACCTACTTTTAGCAAATACTGCCATTATTTTAAATAACGTCCAACAGAATGACCCCCGACTTAAATATCTACTCGAAAGAATAACCATTTATGGTGGAAAATATCATTTCGTAGCAGAAGCAAATGAAGAACACACATGCGTCATAAAAATAAATGATGCAACATTAAACACCCCACAGAATCCACAGGGTTATGTTATTAAATCCAGCGGTAATACCATTTCCCTTAAAGGTAGCGATTTCCAAGGTTTGTTATGGGCAATAAGCTCGCTTAATCAAATGATTTTTGTAAGGGATGGAGAATCCGTCGTCCGCTTACTCGATGTTCTCGACTGGCCGGATACTGAAATACGAGGGACGTTGCCGGGTTCCGTGGCCAACATAGAACAGTACGTTCACTTAATGGTGGCTTTTAAATTGAACTTGGTTGATTTTCGAGCAGGAATCTCAAAAGACAAAGAACATTATGATGATTGGCGGTTGCCTAGAAGTGATGTTTTCCAAGAAAGATTGGACGAAATTGAAGAGCGATTGACGGCTTTGGGCTTTGAGTGGTATGTTGGGGCGCGTTTTTTAGGCTATGATCAGGTTCCGCAAATAAATTGTAGTAGTGAAGCAGATTTTGACATCATCTACAACAATTTTGCGCTGCCTATTGCCAAAGCCGGTGGCAATCTATCGGTACAATTTGACGATACACGTTTTCCGGTACATCCTGCCGACACCACTAAATTTGGAACAGCAGCCAAAACAGATCACTATTTGTTGACCAAACTCTATCAGAAGCTGAGAAGTGACTACCCCGATATCAAAATTGCATTCACTCCTCCGTTTT
>JALVDO010000649.1 GCA_027008975.1 Saprospiraceae bacterium
AGAGAGCCAACAAAAAAAAGGTCAACGCATCCGGGGACAGCTGACCTTTTCAATATCGCTTAATGATATATTAAACGGTGTATATTGTTCGATTATTATTTTCCTTGAGTAATCCGTCAAAAATAAATTCAGAATCTCCAAGTTAAACGAATCGGATAAGTCGCTTAAAATGTACCGCTTGATTATCCGATTCGCTTAACAGATTCTGAATTTATTATTTGCCTAAGCCTTAAGCTCTTTCGCCCATAATTTTGGAATACATTTTTTGCAATTTTTTTCTTGCAAAAAATATGCGACTCTTAATGGTACCAAGAGGAGAATCGAGCTCTTTTGCGATTTCATCGTATTTATAGCCTTGGTAAGCCATTAGGAATGGGCGTTTGAAATCTTCCTCCAAATTGTTCACCAACTTCATCAATTCTTTGTAGCCCATTTCGGTCTCGCCATCATTCTTGACATTGCTATTACTTGAATCAATATAATAATTGTTAGGCGTCTGATCAATAATCAAATTCCTTCTGGCTTTCTTGCGATAATTGTTAATAAAAATATTTCTCATTATCGTAATTGCCCAAGCTTTAAAATTGGTTCCCGGGTTATATTTCTCAGCATTATTAATAATGCGAAGTATCGTATCCTGATATAAATCCTCTGCATCCGTTATATTCCCTGATAACTTCAACGAAAATGCTCTTAACGATGAAGACACCTTATCAATCTGCTCCTGAATGCCTATTCTATTACTATTAATTGGTACAACCATAATATTGTAAATTGTGTTTTTGTCATTATTTTTAACAAATCTAAATAAAGGTTTGCTTTTTTGCAAATAAAAATGACAAAATCTGCTCATTTATTCCACAAGTGTAGTGACAAGGACATTAAACGGAAAAGAATGTTAATATTTTTAACAATTTAAACAAAAACCCAGATTCCTTGTACTTTATTATGAGCGCAATATTTATGCCATTGTGCACTAGGCTGCCATTTTGTCGGTCATCCCTATAAAATCCTTGAGTGAACTAGTAAAAAACAACTTCATATATGACTTCTAAATCTAATCAGGCTCCTAATTATCTGCCAGCGAATCTTAGAACACTAAGAAAGATGTGCTGCCTTAGCCAGGAGGATTTGGCAAGCCACCTTGGTCTTAATAGAGGCAACATTGCATCCTATGAAAATGGCTCTGCCGAGCCAAAGTTATGCAACTTGATGAAGATTGCTTCTTTCTTCAACCTGACAATGGGAGATTTAACCATAGAAAAAATAACCTGCAAAGACCACTACGACCAATTATCCAACCGCCTTACCAAGAACAACCCTGCAGAAAAAGCATTCCTCAATCAAGTAGAAGCAGAAATAGAAACCTATTCCAAACTCATAGATAGCAGCACTACCTGCTTCCGCCACTTTGCAGAACAGGCGCAAAAAGACAACGAAGAACTCCACGCTCATTACCTTTTCTACTACGACCAAATGCACAAGATAACTTTGGATTTGCTGAATAAATACAAAAATTTGATGGAAATATGCAAACACAAATCCAATTGATTGCGCTTTTAAATAAAAAAGTGTACCTTTAGAGCGGCAGTCAGGCATCAAAACGATAAGAAGATGAAAAAATACATTTTTTTTTTCCTGTTTTTGGGATTATCCGGCACTCTTCAGTCGCAGATTTTTTTCAATTCTGACGAGAATAACTATGAGAGCGACGGTAGTAAGGGTTATATTTATCAAAGAGAGTTTGCTATTGACTTAAAACTCCTACAGACCAATGGCTTTGCTTTTGGTTTCTCAAAAGGGCAGCTCAAGACCTATTATTTGACTCGTTTTTATAGTTTTGAATTTGGAGAGATTAACCATCCGAGGGAGCATAAGGAAACGTTAGATGACTTCTCCTTTAGCAATCAGGCTATTCCCAAATCGTTTATTTATGCCAAGCAAAATAGTTTTTTCGTACTGCGAGGTGGTGTAGGCGAAAAGCGTTATCTGACTGAAAAAGGCAAGAAAAAGGGACTGGCTATAGGTATTAGCTACGAAGCCGGCGCCTCACTCGGACTGCTCAAGCCCTATTATTTGAATCTAAAGGTTCGCACCGGCATTGACCCTTCCCCACTTCGTTTGGAGACCCGAAAATACTCCGAAGAAATAGCCGATCGGTTTTTGAATATTCAGGAGATTTATGGT
>JALVDO010000650.1 GCA_027008975.1 Saprospiraceae bacterium
GGAGGCTATACCAATCATATTCATATCTTGTGTATGCTTTCCCAAAAAATAGCCTTGATGACCTTGGTTCAAAAAATAAAAGCCCATTCAAGCAAATGGATGAAAACCAAGGACAGTAGCTTGACTAATTTCTTTTGGCAAGATGGTTATGGAGCGTTTTCAGTGAACCCGAGTAAAGTTGATGTGGTTGTAAACTACATTAAAAACCAGCATGAGCATCACCGAAAAAAAGATTTTAAGGTAGAATATCGAGGGTTTTTAAAAAAATATAAAGTAGATTATAATGAAGACTATGTTTGGGAGTAATTACATCGCCCTTTCAGGGCTTAGCTATGGCTTTCGCAGTCAGGCTGGACTACGCCCAGCCTTATCCTATTACATCCCTTCGAGATTAAGCAGATACAGTCCCCAAAGGACGAAGGGACGAAGCACGGTAAAGGAAGTACATAGTGCTTCCGATAGAAAAGTAACAACAAAAAGCCCTGAAAGGGCGATATAAAATAAGCAATGAACGAAGCACAAACCAAGCACGATTTAATAGAGCCCGCGTTGCGAGCGGCGGGCTGGGGCGTTGTCGAGGGCAGTCGTTTGCGATTGGAGTTTCCGATTACCAAGGGGCGTCTTATTGGTCAAAGCAGACGTGCAAAACCCTTGTTTGCTGATTATGTATTGGAGTACAAAAATCGGCGAATTGGAGTTGTGGAAGCCAAAAAACGGGACAAATACTACACAGACGGTTTGGGGCAAGCCAAGGATTATGCAGAGCGTTTGAATATTCGTTTTGCCTATTGCACCAACGGTTTGCAAATCTATGAGGTCGATATGCAGGAAGGCACAGAAGGGGATGTCTCTAAATATCCGACACCGGATGAGCTGTGGGAAATGACCTACCCCAGCCCCAAAGAAGATTACAAAATTGAAATTGCCGAGTGGAAAGAACGCCTTTTTGCCATTCCATTTGAAGACAGAGGAGGCACGTGGCAGCCGAGATATTACCAACAGAATGCCATTGCCAAAGTATTGGAAGCGGTGGCAGAAAAGAAGAATAGAATCCTACTCACATTAGCCACGGGAACAGGAAAAACGGCCATCGCTTTTCAAATTGCATGGAAGCTGTTTCATGCCAAATGGAATTTAAAACGCGATGCTTCCAGAAGACCGCGAATTTTGTTTTTGGCAGATAGAAATATTTTAGCGGATCAGGCTTTTAATGCCTTCAATGCCTTTGACAAAATCGACGATAACATCAAGGTCAGAATCCGTCCGTCAGAGATTAGAAAGAAGGGCAAAGTACCCAAAAACGGCAGTATCTTTTTTACTATTTTCCAGAGCTTCATGACGGAGGTGAGACGTGAAGAAAACCCGAATGAATATTATGAAAATCAGGTCGAAGAGCCACGGGCAGCTTATGCAAGGCCTCAATTTAATTTCGGGGAATACCCAACTGATTTTTTCGATTTTATCATCATTGACGAGTGCCACAGAGGTGGTGCCAATGACGAAAGCTCCTGGCGAGCTATTATGGACTACTTCTCACCTGCTGTTCAATTGGGTTTAACCGCAACACCCAAAAGAGATGTAAACGGAGACACCTACGACTATTTTGGAGAGCCGGTTTACAGCTATAAACTAAAAGACGGAATCAATGATGGTTTCCTAACCCCTTTCAAGGTGAAAGAAATAGATACAACAATAGACGGTTATATTTATACTGCAGATGACAAAGTATTAGAAGGCAAAATTGAAGAAGGACGTGAATACACAGAAGTCGATTTCAACAGAATCATTCAAATCAAAGCGAGAGAAGAATATCGCGTAAAGCTCTTTATGGATTTGATCAATCAAAATCAGAAAACTTTGGTGTTCTGTGCTACTCAAATCCATGCAGCAGCCGTTAGAGATTTAATCAACCAATACGCAAAAAGTAAAAATACGAACTACTGCCACAGAGTCACGGCAGATGACGGGAAAATTGGAGAACAACATTTACGGGATTTTCAAGACAACGAAAAGCGTATTCCGACCATTCTGACCACCTCACAGAAGTTAAGTACAGGCGTGGATGCACCTGAAATCAGGAACATCGTCTTAATGCGGCCTGTCAACTCAATGGTAGAATTCAAGCAGATAGTCGGCAGGGGAACGCGCCTTTTTGATGGAAAAGACTATTTCACCATTTTCGAT
>JALVDO010000651.1 GCA_027008975.1 Saprospiraceae bacterium
AAGGCGATGAAATCCTATTTGTTGGAAAATGCACAAAACGATGCAAAGCTGCAGGAAGTTGTTACCAATCTCGCTGCTGCCGCATCGGATGCTGAGATTAGTTCCAGCTTTGATTATTTGAGGCTCAAAGGTGATGCCAACCTTGAAATTTCTAAAAAATTATCCATTCTCAAGCAGACGGGTTTGGCAGTGCCTGATGATTTCCCTAAAGTTGATATGCCGGCACTAGAAGCATTTAATGCCTACAAGATGGCATTGGATAAAGCCGAAAAAAAATACCAAAGGAAAAAGGCATTAGCGGGATTGTTAAACGCACAAGGAGAGTTGAATAATCAGGGATATTTTGCCTATACTTCCGGCGATTATGATGCAGCCTACAAGAATTTTGCAGCCATTATTGATGCTGATAAGATATTGAAGGAAAATAAGGCTGAATCTACATTGACAGATGACGAAAAGATAAACGACTTGAAATATACCGTTGCTACTACTGCAAAGATTTCCGGACATAATGAGGTCGCTTTGAAACTGTTTGAGGAGTTGTTGGCTGCCGGTTACGAAAAGGCGGGTATTTACGAAGGACTCTTCAATCTGCTGGCTGATACAGATATGGATGCAGCTTACAAATACCTCGCCACAGGGCGCGAAAAGTATCCTGACGAAACGTCTCTACTCTTCGCTGAAATCAATTACTATTTGAAGCTGAACAAACTAGAGGAATTGATTGATAAATTGAAATTAGCCGTCGAAAAAGAGCCGGATAATGCTTCTATTTACTCGACTTTAGGAAACGTCTATGACCAGCTTTATCAGAAAGAAGCGGAAGCTAAGAATACAGAAAAAGCAGAGGAGTACTTCAATAAAGCATTGGAGCAATTTAACCTCGCGCTTGAAAAGAAACCGGATTACTTCGATGCCATCTACAGCATCGGTGCCTTATATTACAATAAAGCAGCTGCTATCACTGTAGAGATGAATGAGATAACAGGTTGGGATAAGGCGTCAATCGCTAAATCCAAAGAGTTGAAGGCAAAAGCGGATGAAGAGTTTGCCAAGGCATTACCCTTTTTCCAAAAGGCAGAAATGATAAATCCGAATGATGCCAATACTTTAATCGCTCTGAAGGAAATCGCTGCCCGAAATAATAATTTTGAGTTGTCTAATGAATTCAAAGCCCGTCTCGAAAAGGTTCAGGCCGGAGGAAAGAATGAGACTTCTTATTTCGCAGAGAAAAATTAATTTTTGGTAAAGGAAACCAAGATGAAAGGCACGGTTTAAAGCCCTCCTTTAATAATCGAATATGGCTTTAAATCGTGCCTTTTCCCGCTTGTAGAACGGAACACTCCACTTTCCATTGTAGGATACCTCAGCAGGCAGGTATTTATCTCCATTCAACGTCAGTTTAATATCCATCCAAACATCAAAGGAGAAGGCTAGCCCCTCATAGACGAGGTGATAATTTCTGCCCATCACCTGAAAATTTTCCTTGTCAAAATAGGTTTCCATGTGCTTGATTATCGTCTTTTGCGGTGAATAATGTTCAACCTCAGGCTTGACGTCTATCGCGAAAATATAACAATCAATTCCGTTTAGCTCACCGGAGATTATTGCATACTCGTATTTTGGTATCATGTGTGGCTCAAAAATAGCCGTTCTCCTTCCAATGAGTGGAACGTTAATTCGGTGTCCCGGATGAAAAACCAACTGCTTAAGCTGTGCGATGTTTTTTTGTGTTCTTCCCGAATTATTTTTTGGCGTTGTTAGCGTTGGCGATTCGCATACTTTCCCATGTGTAAAAAAGACACGATCGTACAGCTCGGCTGTATAATACCTGTACTGGCCACCCTTTTTATAAAATTTCCCCTCCGTCTGTTCTTCCACTATTTTCATTGTACGGCACGCTTGCGAATATGTCTGCTTGGTTTTGCTGTGGTAACGGGCTTTTTGCTTCCCGTTGGGTCTGTAAAACGTGATTTCATTGTCGGCGGTATAATTCGTCTTTCTCAGGTTTTTAAAGGCTTTGTAAAAACTCTCATCATCCAGAACATATCTAATAAAATCCTCAACTTCAAATCCTCTTCTATCCGCAGTAACAATGAAGGAATCCAATACGACAATTGCCGCTATCTTTTCGTAGTCGATAGCAGTAGAATCCTGTGCGGCAAGGTTGTACGGCATT
>JALVDO010000652.1 GCA_027008975.1 Saprospiraceae bacterium
TGAAGTAAATGGCATTGATTAAGAACATCACCGCATCACTTGAAATATCGTTTATAATCGTTGGAATTTTTTCGTGGGTCTTTTCATTTACCCAGCTATTGATAACGTCCACGGAAGCGGGGTCTTTGAAGTCCAAATCAATAACCTCACTATTTAAGTATTCACTATTGACGGTCAAGAAGTCATTTTTTACGGGGAAATATTGGTCGTACCACACCGAATTGGCAATACTCATATCAACATTGGGGTCCCAGTTGGGCAATAGGTTTAATAGAGAACGATAGGATTTGTTGACCTCATCTAACGACAGGTTTTGATACTTCAACATATCATGCATCTCCGTATAGGTTTGTCCGTCTGCGCCGTTTAACGCCATCGTCAGAGCTGTACTGATGCTCGTTGGAGAAATAAAAATATTCTCGGTTTTCTTCTTCTCATACAACTTTTTGAAAAGGTTAAACCCAAAATCATTATTCGCCCATACAACAGCACAGTCATTTTCGGATTCCTGGCACAAGTCCGATGCCGGATTGGGGTCAATTATTTCCGGTGGGCTGACAGGTGTAGGATGGCATCTGCTAAAAAATAAAATGGCGGCGAGTAGTAAAATTGTATTTCTCATTTCTTTCTTTTTTTAAACTATAGACTACCTAAGATACAAAAAGGGTTGGGAAGAAATCATTGAAATTTATCCCCCAAAATCAAATAACCCGTTTAAAACATTAAAAGCCTCCTCTAACGACTCACCAAAAGCAAAAATACCTTCTTCGTGGTCTTGCATAACAAAGGCTTTTATCTTGCGTAAATTTGTATTTTGCAGCAGGTCGATAATGGAATGTGCCATTTCGGGGGAGCCGTAAGAAGCGTTAATGGCTGTTGTCGGTATTTGATGCATTAGGTGCTTCCACAACCCGAGATGGTGAATATGAATAATTGCCTTCACCTCGGGGCAATATTGGTATAGGACTCCGTGGCTCATGGATTCGGAGGAGGCAATAACCGGACCTTCACAGTACAATTCATTTTTGTCTATGTCAAAGGCCGTCACGAGAGAATAATGTCTGTTGTCCAATGTTTCGATATTCCCAGTTGCAGAGCCGGTGATAAAGAATGCAGGCGAATTTGGTGCCGCGCAGCTAATATTGCCAAAACCAATGCCATTTTTATAAGCACCGATTAAATGCTTAGCGTATAAACGCTGCCGATAGTCGTTCAAATCGTGGAGTGTCGACATAGGGAATGGCTTGGTTTTAGTCCAATGTGCCTTAAATTTGATATATCCTTCCTTTACTTTTTCCCTTTCGGGGAATAGCGAAAGAATTCCCTCCTCACTGGCATCACAAATCCCCCTTTCTGTTATCAATGCCGTGACCAATCGGTTAGGTGTTGTGTCGAAGGCGTAATTTACAGCCGGGCTGTTCTTCGGTGTAAGGAGGACGTTTTTGATTTCATCGTCAACCAACCCGTTGATGTATTTCACCTCTTCATCTGACCTTTTTTCGATGGGAATCTCATTGATGCCGTCTTCTATCTCCCAATCGATGGTCGAAGAAGGTAAGGCTACATAAAATGGGACGCCGTTGTCGGCTGCTGCCAATGCTTTGAGGTAGGTCCCTATTTTATTAGCGACATCACCTGTCCTTGTGGTACGGTCGGTGCCGACGATGACCATGTCAACCATACCGTGTTGCATCAGGTGTCCGCCGGTATTGTCCGGAATAACGGTATGTGGGATCCCGTGTTCCAGTAGTTCGTAGGCAGTCAGGCGTGCGCCTTGATTTCGGGGGCGGGTTTCATCTACCCAGACGTGTATCTTTATCCCATTATCGTGTGCCTGATAAATGGGAGCGATGGCGGTACCGTAATCGACTGTCGCTAGCCATCCGGCGTTGCAGTGAGTCAAAATATTGACGGTTGCTCCATTTTTCTTCTTTGCGACTTCTTTTATCAGCTCCAGTCCGTTGATACCAATCATGCGGCATTGCTCTACGCTATCTTCCGATATGCTTTTTGCTTCTTTTAGCGCAATGCTGATTTTTTCACCGAAGTCAGTAACTTCATTGATTGCCTGCTTCATTCTATCCAGAGCGTAAAACAAATCAACCGCAGTCGGTCGAGTGGCTCCCAAGAGCGTAATAGCCTCTTTCAAATAGGCTTCAGGGCTGGGAGCGCGCGCT
>JALVDO010000653.1 GCA_027008975.1 Saprospiraceae bacterium
TCTTCGTAATTAAATGGGCTATAAAAAATGGAAGGGGCGTAGCCCTGACATCTATTTCATTATTGCATTCAAAAAGATATATAGGATGATATTCTTCAGTTACAAAATTTTGGCTTTACGTCAAATTGAGAATTGCTGCATAAAATTCAGGACGATACATAATTCGTTTTCCAAATCAAACTATGTTTTGTTTAAAACTTCTAAAATCTTAAATCAGCTTGCCCTGCCTGCCCGTATGGGCCCCGTACAGGGATAGGGTTAATCGGCGTTCAGCTTGCCCGTTGCGATAGCAAATAGGGATATTCAATTTTTGCTTTTTACTAGGCTCGCCTCCCACCGTAATAGCGAGCGGTTGCGCTTTACCAAACACGGCAGCAAGTTGACACCTTACTGCTACAGCAGAAATTTCTGCAATGCAAAAAATCCTGTTAATCCTGTCAAAAAAAGAGTTAATCCTGTCAAAAAAAAGTTGTGTCCTTCGGCATTAGCATTGAGAACTTACTCCAATTTCCTTTAACAAATTCTAAATTTATTATTTGCCCAAGCCTAAGCGCATTAAACCTTTACCTATTTCAGCGTCTAATAAATCATGGAGTTGTGTGAAAACCCAACTTTGCCACCAATCATCTAAACAAAATATTATGAAAAGATTCCTATTGCTTAGCCTTTCATTTTTGATCTACACCTCAATTTATTGCCAGAAAAACATCACCATTGATTTTGCCACCGAAAAAGGGTTTATCAAGGATATTTTTGGAGGCAACAGGGGCGCGGATAGTACCGAAGCCATTCCCTTCCTTCATGAAATGGGAATTAAATACATAAGAACACACGACTTCCACGGTGCGGCTGATTATTTTTATTACTCAGATTTTTGGAATAAAGATAACAACGGTAACTTCACAACAATCAATACCTCATTCGATCCTGCCAACGCCAATCATTACCACTGGACAGATACGGACAATAGCATTCAACACATGATTGAAAATGATTTCGTCCCCTATTTTCGAATAGGTACCAGCTACCCCAACCCAAATTTCATCTTAGAACCCATGACACCTCCTTCGGACGCGGAAAATGATGGATTGAATTTTTCAAAATTTTCCCAACTGGTACTCCACACCGTCAAACACTACAATTCCGGCTGGGATAATGGCTTCGACTACGAAATCCCCTATTGGGAAATATGGAATGAGCCCGGTGGTCAATTTTGGGATGGTACTGCCATACAGTTTTTTGAAATGTATAAGGCGATTAGTACGACCGTCAAAACTCAATTCCCCAATCTGAAAATTGGTGCGCCCGGTGCCGTACCCACTACGACGTTGGGTATTCAAACCATATACCGGGAAGACTTTATCGGTTATTGTAAGGAACAAAATCTCGATTTAGACTTCTACTCCTGGCATGCTTACGGCTTGGAGAACCCCTATGGATTAAAGCAAATCAGTGCCAACATTCGCTCTATTTTGGATGCTAATAACTTCACGGATACGGAAAGCCATTTGACAGAAATCAACGCCAATCTAGGAGCGGGTCTTTCCGAGTTTATTACCACTTCAAAGGGAGCAGCTTACTACCTGTCCATGTTACTCACCGCTCAGGAATCAGATATTGATATGCTATTGCTCTATCCCAGCGTAGCACCGGTGAAACCCAACCTTTTCATCCCGGGGTTTAATTGGACAAAAAGCGCCTACGGATTGAAAGCCTTCGCTCTCCTGAAAGAAGAAACGCCCATTATTGTCCAGACTACCGGAAACGAAGTCGTCCCGGAATACAATGACGGTTCGCTAAACTTTATGGTTTTTGCAGCTAAAGACGAGGAGGAAAGTAAACTATATGCCGTCGTCTCCAACTACCAAAGCGATATTACTGCCTATCATATCGAACTATCCAACCTGCCTTGGGCAGGAGAACATGGAACTATTATTACAAAAAACATTATCACAGATAGCGAAACTTTCACAGAGTCAAACATTACCCTTCCGGTAAATGCCAACTCCTTTGATATTACAGGAATGGATAGTCCTTCTGTCCTTTTACTCAGAATGGAGGCAGATGTGACTATTGATACGGATGAACAATCCCTACCAACTGACATTCGCATATTCCCAAATCCTGCTACTGATGTACTTACCATCGAGGGAAGAGGATTGCAAAAAGTGGAAATA
>JALVDO010000654.1 GCA_027008975.1 Saprospiraceae bacterium
CTTCTTGTGAAAGTTGCAATCCCTTCTCTTTTGCTATACCAGAGAGATTGTAGTCTCCCTTTAAGTGGTGATAACAGCATCCGAAGTTGATGATTTGCTTTACGCCATGGTCGATGCCCTGACGGATGACCTGAGATGATAAATTGCCACAGCTATGCAATCCAAATAAGGTCGTTTCCTGTGGAGAAGTCGGAGAGGGAATGGGATGCTGCTCATCTATTTTTTTGTGTAGGAACGCTATTTTATTGGTCAATTCAGGCAGCCACTTTTGAAGGCGTTTTTTGCCTTGGGATTGGAGTGTGATATCCATGTCTATGCAAGTGGAATGAGTGGCACCACCCTGAAGAATGGCAGCACTTAGGAAGCCCTTTCCTCCCCCGATGTCGATGATGTTTTTTTCGATTCCGTTTATAGCCGTTAACCGTTCAATTTCATGAATTTTTTTTGGAGTCATCCCACGTCTGATATTGGGAGGAAGGGGGACGGGTGTTATTTTCGAAATGGGGATTTTTGCAAGAGACTTGATTGTTTTGACGAAAGTCAAAAATGCCGGATGTCGAATATTGTCGTGCTGAAGTTCGGTCTCAAATCGAGCAATATCAGCTACACTCCAATCCCTCATCTCCTGTTCCCATTCCCGATAAGGGTCGGGGAGAGGGTCGGGATACCGGCGTAGTAACTCCTTTTCGTGGAGGTATTGGTGTGCCTGTAGAAAGGCTGCGATACCGGTGAATTGTCGGGTGAAAGTCGTACGTGCTTCCATCTAAAAAAACGCTTCTTCAGCCATCGTACACAAACAATGATAAACGGGGAGGTGCAATTCCTGAATATCCGGGGTGTAGCTGGAGGGTACACAAATGGCGATGTCGGTCAATGCTTTTATTTTTCCTCCCGTCTCACCGAGAAGGGCTATGATTTTCATTCCTTTTGCTTTTGCGGTAATGCAGGCATCAATGACATTTTGTGAATTACCGGAGGTGCTTATTGCCAGCAGGATATCTCCCCGCTCACCATATCCCATAACCTGTTGGGCAAAAATAAAATCGCCCCCCATATCATTGGAAATGGCAGTCATCAATGCGTCGTGTGCATTCAGAGAAATAGCAGGTAATCCACCTTCCAATTTGGATGCCAGCAATGCTCCTCTTTCAGGGGAAATGCTTTTGAGTTTGTCTGCGAGTTGGCTATTTAAGGTGCGTTTTTTGGAGAAGCTCTTCATCATTTCGCTGACGATATGAGCCGCGTCGGCACTACTCCCGCCATTTCCGCATACCAATAGCTTCCTTTTTTGCCCGAGTGCATCAATGATCGAAAGCCCCGCCCGGAGAATATCCTCTTCGCACCTTCTTAGAGAAGGGTAGCGCTCGATTAGTCGTGTTAATATTTGTTGTGTAGTCATTTTTTGCTCAATGTACCATCGGCTTCGATGCGCAATGGAGAATTAGGGAAGTCCTGTTTGGTTAACTCAATTAGCTTTTTAATTGCCCTTTTTTGAGAATCGATTTTCGGCCCGTGGGTTTTTTCCTGATAAACGGGTATGATTTTTCCGCCTGTAAATGTTCCATCTTTTTCTACTTCCAAGCTGACGATGGGTGCATAGCCGGCGGGTCCTCTCAAATTGAAACGGCCGTAGGTGCAAAAATTTCCCATACTATAGATGATGAATCGATCTTTGTACAACTCCGCTGCTCTCGTAACATGTGGTCCATGACCGAAGACGACATCTGCCCCGGCATCAATGACGGCGTGGGCAAATTTGTAAACATTACCTCTGTTCTCGCCGTAATAACGCTCCGTTTGGCGGGTGACGTGCTGGTTTTTTGCACCTTCAGCTCCTCCGTGGAAAGAAACAATGACAATGTCTGCCTTTTTAGCTAGCGAGGAGACTATTTGTTTGGCGCGGGAGATATTCCGAATATCGCAGGTGCCACTGTTGGGTGCGAAGGCACAAAACCCGTAAGTGACCCCGTCTCTGGTCAGCAAGGCAGTCTCGTCCGTGCCGGCAAGTCCGGCGTATTCGATACCTTCCCGACGCAATAGTTCTTTTGTTTTTTTTCTGCCTGTTGCACCGAAGTCGCCACTGTGATTATTGGCAATACTCAGAAAGTCAAAGCCGGCATTGGAGAAGTGTTTAACGTAGGATTCGGGTGAACGAAATACATAACAGGCTTTTGGGT
>JALVDO010000655.1 GCA_027008975.1 Saprospiraceae bacterium
GGCAAGCCTTTTCTTATTGTGTGCCTATTCTTATCCCTCTTTAGTCTCTACTAATTTTAGCTCTTCTACAGCGATAACTATTGGAATCAATATTGAATCACCAATGCCTTTTTGTAGTGATAGCGACGATGGTTGCTCAGGAGATGTAGTCCTTCATTTTACCCTTTCGAATACCTGTGCCGATACACTACTAATGGTTTCCAGTGAGGTGGACATATTTGATGATGGGCAATTCGATGAAACGGCGACGATTACCGGTGCATATCCCGATTATACTGTCAACGGCCGATTTCCAATAGGCAATCATCGTTTAAGTATTTCCATCTCCAATAATTGTGGGGAAGAGGCGAGTAGTAATATCGCTTTTGAAGTGGTTGATTGTACCGTTCCGATGCCGGATTGCCGACCGGGATTTGTAGTTGATGTTTGGGAGCGGGTTTCACAGGAGGAGATGGTGATAATTTACGCCACGGAATTACTGAATAGCGATACACTAACCGATTGTAGCGGCATATTGGGCTATTCGATTCACAACCATCGAGAAGTAATGGAAGGTACCGACGTGCCGGCTTATCCTCACCCTGGATTCGTGCCGGTTTGTTGTGAAGACAATACCACAGTTATCGTCGATATTTACGTGTGGGATACGGCTTATAACCCCTATTCTATACAGCCGGATAGTACCATTGGCGGACCCAACTACAATTATTGCCAGGCTTATGTTTTGCTTAACGGGTGGGATGTTGCTTGTGAATGTTTTTCTCAAATAACAGTTTCGGGGAATATTGCTACTCCGAATAATACCCCTGTCGAAGGGGTGTCTGTTGCTTTTACGGGGGGTGCCGTGGGTGATTTTTTTACCGATTCATTGGGTAATTATTCTTGGGATGGGCTATACCCCAACGCTGACGAGACGATAACCCCTTTTCTAGATGAAACCCCGATGCGTGGTGTTTCCACCTTGGATTTAATCCTCATCTCCAAGCACATTCTTGGTGATAAGTTACTGGATAGCCCTTACAAAATGATAGCTGCTGATGTAAATAACTCCGGTACTATTTCTGTTTTGGATTTGATCCAGTTGCGCAAGCTGATACTTGGTATTTATACCGAATTTCCGGTTAACACCAGTTGGCGATTTGTAGATGCATCCTACCAATTCCCTGATGGTAACCCCTTTTCTGAGCCATTTCCCGAATCGATATCATTCAATACCCTGACGATAGACCAGCCTCATTCTGATTTCATCGCTGTGAAAATCGGTGATGTTAACGAATCGGCAATTTCTCAATAAACAAAAACATATCCTTATGAACAACCAATTTTTATCTTTCGCAGGGGTGAATACGCTCGTTCTTTTTCTCTTTTTGGCTCCCTTACGGGGAAATGATTTGGAAATTCAACTTTTTGATAACCAATCAAACCAATTTTGTTCCTACACCGATGCATGCACCGGAGATGCGGTCTTTAACTTCAAAATACTGACCACCTGTTCGGATACTACAATACAACTCGCAGCAAACATTGATCTATTCAGCGATGGGATAAACGATGGAGTAGTCAATGTTGAAGGCGAATTCCCAAATTTCAGCATTGCGGGGAATTATGGTATTGGTGCGCATAGATTTATTATTGTCGCTGCGGACAACTGTGGAGACGAAGTTATCGTCGAATTACCTTTTGAAATCGTGGATTGTCTGGCACCTGTGCCCGAGTGTATTCCGGAGCTGGCGGTAGAGTTTTTTCCTGTCATGCCGGTAGAGGGAATGACAGTCTTTGCAACAGACTTTTTGGCAAATGGCAATACAACGGACTGCAGTGGCATCAAGGGGTTTTCCATTCATAAAGTTAGCGACTTGGAGGTAGGGTCGGACTCGGTATCTTTCCCGCACCCCTTTGTTGTCATGAATTGTGATGACGAATCCACGAGTATCATTCGCATCTATGCCTGGGATGATGCTTTCAATCCGTATGCAGTGCAGCCCGATGGCACGGTCGGGGGTAGCAATTATGATTATTGTGAAGCACTTGTACTTATTCAGAATAGTGATTGTGCCTGTATGGAGCCTATCGATATAGTCGTAGCTGGAGAGGTTTCAACTGTAACGGGAAACCCCGTCGAGGATGTCGCGATTGACATTGAAATGGATAGCACACTCTTTAGTCTCAG
>JALVDO010000656.1 GCA_027008975.1 Saprospiraceae bacterium
ACTACGCAAATAGAGTATCAAACGACCGACGCGCGTGTCGCCACAATAGATGTATCCCGACTTCATCCGGGACTGTATTTTCTGATGCAGGATAGGTGGTTTTTATCCCGGTTTGTGGTTGTTAGGTAGCCAACGCCTGTTGAAGCACTTCTCTTTCCTTTTTTCTGCCAATAAGTTCTCCGAGCATAATTTATAAGTGGCTATTTTGATGTAAAAATACATACTTTTAGCCGAATATAAAAATTATAAGGCATAGGCAAATAATAAGTTTACAATCCGTTAAAGGAATTGGATTACTAAGTGGCTAAAAAATGGCGTTGTGCTTTAATTAAAACCATCTTTTTTACAATTCGTAGAATTGTTCAAAATTATTCTATGAATTTACAGTAAAAAGAGGTATTTTTTTGGTTGTTTTTACAAATGGTAGAAAAATAATTTCAGGTTCTACAGATTGATTCGCATTACCGCATTTTTTTCCTCCATCTTTGTTTCATCAAAACCTGTCTGACCGAGGACAGCCAATGAGAAACATTTTTGTAACTACTTACCACCTCTTCCTTTTGGCTAAAATGAAGTTGGGTGGTAAGTAGTTACTAAAAAAACTAAACACAATGACCGCGCTCAAAAGTATATTTCTTTTTTTTCTGACTGTTTTTATTTTATCATCAAGGGTGTTTGGGCAGAATAATATGTACTCTCAAAAAGGAGATAGTATTTCCGTGCTGAAAGCTACATCTTTTTTATATTATAACAGGGGACGGGGGCGTGCCAAAGCTTTTCAAGAGGGCGATAGATTTATAACGAAGGAGATGTTTGTCTCCAGATTAAGTACGGATGAGGAGGCATTTGATTTGTACGATTCCGGAGTGAGGATGCAACAAGCCGGGATTACCCTAATGGGAGTTGGATATGTTTTCACGTTGGCGAGTATCAGGATTAATATACGGAAGAGTAATCTTGATATGCCGTTTGGTGTTTTGGGGGGAGTGGCTTTTACGCTCGGTGGTCTTGTCGTGTATAATCAGGGACATATTGTTAAAAAAAGGGCTATAAGTATCTACAATAAAAATATTGACAAACCACTAGGCGTTCGCCTTCGCTTCAAAGGTAATGGACTGGCATTGACTTTGTATTTTTAATATTTCGATGAAAATCCTATCTTTGCCCCAAAATTATTCACACCAATGGATGAAATACCTATAGATGATGTTTTAACTTACGGGGACAAATTCATCAATATAATAAAAACTTACGGGCCTAATTTGCTGTTGGCGATAGTTGTACTCTATGTGGGGTTGAGGATAATTGCCAAATTATCTCGAGTCGTTACCAAAGCGATGGCGAAAGCAGGGATTAGCGAGAATATTCGTCCCTTTTTGTCCTCTATCCTAAGTGTTGCTATGAAGGTGATGCTGTTTTTCTCTGTAGCGGGGATGGTGGGGATTGATACGGCATCTTTTGTTGCAGTATTGGCTGCGGCAGGTTTTGCGATAGGATTGGCATTGCAGGGGAGCCTTGCGAATTTTGCTGCTGGGATTATCGTTTTGCTCTTCAAGCCTTACAAAGTTGGCGATTGGATTGAGGTCTCTGATAAATTCGGTCGTGTGGAGGAAATCCAGATATTCAATACGGTTATGATTACGCCCGGACAGAAAACGCTCATCATCCCCAATGGACAAATCGTCGATAACATCGTGACGAATTACTCCAAGAAGGGATACATCCGAATGGAACTTCAGGTCTCTATGCCCTATGCTGAAAGTTTTCCACGTGTGCAGCAGATTATCGTTGAAGCGCTGAAGCCTATCGATAAAATACTTGCAACGCCACCTCTGGAGGTCGGAATCGAATCTTATGACAGTCATAGCATCGTCGTTGCTGTCCGGCCGTATGTCAAACCGGATGACTACTGGGAAGTCACCTTCGCTTCTTATAAAAATATCAAGCAGGCTTTCCATAACAACGGCATAAAAGTTGCTTACTCAGAAGGAGTAGAATTAGGTCCTATTGGGGATTAAGGGTGTAAAATAATAAGTGTCTTGTCCTGAAATAACTTGGCTCGAAAAGTCAATAAAATTCAGGACGATACAAAAAGAAGTTTGATTTAGAAGAATGGTTGTCAAATCTAAAATCTAAAATCCTTGTTCGGTATTGAGTACTGACGAG
>JALVDO010000657.1 GCA_027008975.1 Saprospiraceae bacterium
GTTATCCTCAATTGCTATAGCCCAACGGTTACATTGGGTAGTACAAATAGCAGTATGGGCGCTAATTTTACCTACAACTGGGTAGATGAAAATAACCAAACTGTTGGAAACGAAATTAACCTCCAAGTTGGAGAGGCTGGTGTATATACCTTAATTGTGACCGATACGACCAATTTTTGCGTCGAAATGGATGAAGTGACTGTTGCACAAAATTTTACCACTCCGGTGGTAGATGCAGGAGAAGACAAAGTCCTCAATTGTGAGAACAACAGCGCAACCTTGGATGGTGGAAATTCTTCTGCCGGGACTGATTTTAGTTATGAATGGACAGACTCAAGTGGAGTAGTGGTCGGGGCGATGCCCCAAATTACGGTTACGCAGCCCGGTTTGTATTATCTTTCTGTTACTAATTTCATAAATGGTTGTAGTGCGAAGGATTCTCTGCAAGTGCATCAGGATGAAAATTTTCCAATCGCGCAAATAGCCGACGTCCCAAATCTTGACTGCAATACGACTTCTTTGGTGTTAGATGCACAAAATTCGTCACAGGGAGCCAATATTACTTATCGCTGGATAGACGAAAATATGAATGTACTCGGTACGGGAAGCCAACTCGCTATCAGTATGCCAGGTGATTACCTATTTGAGGTGACGAATAGCGATAATAACTGCCAATCTACAGCTTCCATACAGGTCGAAATTGATACGATATCGCCGGTTTTCATCCTGCCGGAAGACGAAATGATCAATTGTTATCAGCCGGAAATTACCATTGGAGATGATATGCTCAACGATAGCCTGAATTGGATGTTTGTATGGGAAGACGAATCGGGATTGATATTGGGAAATGCACCAACTCTGGTGATTAGCCATGCCGGCAATTATCGCCTTGTGGTGCAAAACCAAACCAATGGATGTTCCCATGAGGAGGCAGTTAATGTTAATGCTGATTTTGATTATCCGGTAGCTGATGCGGGCGAAGAACAGACGCTCGATTGTGTCCAAACAACCGTTTTGCTGGGCGGAGATGATATTTCGGAAGGGATTAATATTAACTACCAGTGGTACGATGAATCGGGGCAACTCATTTCAGAGAGTTCCTTATTTGAGGCGGGAGAGCCGGGGACTTTTACGCTGATTGTCTCCAACGAATCAAACGGTTGTAGGGACACTTCCGGTGTCATCGTCTCTGCCAATCAACTAGTTCCTTTTGTGACGGCTACTGTTGACGAGCCGCTCACCTGTACGCGCACAAGTGTTCCCATTGATGCGACCGGTTCCGATTTTGGAGATGATTACATTGCTAATTGGAATGTCCTTTCGGGTGCTCCACTCCAATTTGATGATAATCCTCTATTGCCGATGGCGCTGTCTCCCGGTCAATACCGGTTGGTGCTCACCAATACGCAAAATGGTTGCGCCGATACGACCGAAGTTGTAGTGTTGCAAGATGTCACCTCACCTCTGGCAGATGCCGGCGACGATTTTGAGTTGGATTGCCTCAGTCCGGTGGCTGAATTAGATGGAGCAGCCTCCTCACCTGCCGACATCTCCTACCTTTGGACAACCGAAGACGGGCAGATAAACGGGGCAGAACATACCGCTCATCCTGTTATTTCCATGCCGGGCATATATCACCTTGAAGTGACTGACCAGTCGAATGGCTGCACAGATGAAGACGAAGTACTGGTAACGTCAAATTTTATTACGGATTTTGATGTAGTAGTTGGCCAGCCCAAATGTGTTGGCGATTTGGGGAGTATTTACATAGAGGATATAGTAGGAGGACACCCACCGTTTTTGTATTCGATTGACGATGGTGATAGCTTTTCTGCTCAAAATATATTTTCTCCATTGCAAGCTGGTGTTTATCCCGTGGTTGTTCAGGATGTCAATGGTTGTGAATCGGAAAAAGTCGCTGAGGTCAATGCTCCCGAAGCGGTGGTTGTTTTCCTGCCTGAATTGGATTCTATCCGCTTGGGAGAGGTTTACCAATTAAAGGCACAGACCAATCTCCTCTCCGAAGAAATAGGCGCTGTAGGGTGGACACCCACCGAAACGCTTAGCTGCGACACCTGTCTAATAACCGAAGCAATGCCATTTGTGACAACTACTTATCAGGTAACGGTTATTGATACGAATGGTTGTAGTAATTTGGCAAGCATTACCCTTTTGGTGGATAAGCGACCCCATATTTTTGTGCCGAATGTTTTCTCGCCGAATGGTGATGGTAACAATGATATTTTTTATATTTTTTCAGACATCAAAGATGAAGTGACCATCAAGTCCCTGCAGATTTTTTCCCGCTGGGGCGAAAAGGTGTTCGAAGTATATGACTTTCTGCCCAACGACCCGGCTTATGGCTGGAATGGACTTTACAGGGGCAGATTACTAAACCCCGCCGTATTCGTATGGTATGCCGAAATCGAATTTATAGATGGACGGGTGGAGTTGTTTAAAGGGGATGTTGTTTTGGTTAGATAACAAGAGCATTACGACACCTACTTTACAAAAATGTTGAAAAATATATTTATTTTTTTTGTATTTTGAGAGATTGGTTTACCTTTAGCGTCGGAAAGTGTTATTCACCCAGGGAAAACATTACTTTTCGAGTTTACTCCAGTCTATAATTCTAAAACTATTACTACTCAGTACGATTATACTCACTCAGGTGAAACACCCCTTTTATTGCCCGAAGGAAGCAAGCATGTTCATCTATTTACTTAAATTAATTTACAAAAATTGATTATGAAAAAATCATTATTTATCATCCCTTTTTTATTACTTTTTTTCTCTGCTTTTGGGCAGCAGGAGGGCATTTGGTTACCTGTTAGCGAAAGTGCGGTACCCGGTCAACGCATTGAAAAGGCTTTTACAACCGACTCCCGGGTAATCTTCCGGCTCGACTTCAACCGACTAAGAACAACGCTGGAGGCAGCACCCATGCGGGGCGACCTGCAAAAGCAACAGGGGCTTATCCTCGAATTTCCAACGGCGGATGGAACACTGGAGCGCTTTAGTGTGGTTGAGGCTCCTACACTTCATCCCGATTTATCGGCGCGATACGGTGGCATCCAGTCTTTTGCAGGGCAGGGCATTGATGACCCCACCGCAACGATTCGATTTAGTGTTTCACAATTGGGTTTCAATGGGATGATTCGTTCCGGAAACAAAAGCACTTGCTTTATCGATCCATTCACAAAGGATAAAAGCCATTATATGGTTTATGCCAGAAAGGATATTAGTGGGATTACGCGCGATTTTACCTGCTATACAGAGAATGATGCGCGACCTTCTTCCGTCACCGGCGAGGAAAAGGCAACGGATGACAAAAGACTGCGAAAATATCGCCTGGCATTGTCCTGTACTGCTGAATACGGAAATATTTTTGCAGGAACGGGTACGACAGCCCAGAAAAAGGCGAATATTTTGGCACAAATGAACATTACTATGACGCGTGTCAATGGAGTTTATGAGCAGGATTTAGCCATTACGATGGAAATTATTCCGAATAATGATGCTATCATTTACTTTGGCAGCACAACGGCGGATCCTTGGTCAAATGAGTGGAATAATACGACGCAGACAACCATTGACAATATCATTGGCGATGCCAATTACGATATTGGGCACAACTTCAATACAACAGGTGGCGGAAATGCCGGCTGCATCGGTTGTGTCTGTACCTCCGGTAGTAAGGGAAGTGGTTATACCGGACGCTCCAATCCGACAGGTGATGCCTTTGATATTGATTATGTTGCACACGAGATGGGGCACCAGTTTGGTGGGTATCACGTACAGAGTAATTCCTCCTGCCGAAGTGGTAGTGGTACAACGGAGGTAGAGCCGGGTAGTGGGAGTTCCATTATGGGATACGCCGGTATTTGTGCTGCCAATGTTCAGAGCAATAGCGATGACTATTTTAACTATGTCAATATACGGGATATTTCCGCAAATGTACAGTCGGGTACGAGTTCAGGGTGTGCCCAAATAATTAACCTATCAAACAATCCCCCCACAGCTAATGCCGGAGCCAACTATACAATTCCAAAATCGACGGCTTTTGTATTGAGAGGTTCGGGTTCTGACCCCGATGGCAACGGCTCACTGACTTATACCTGGGAAGAGAATGACCCGGAAAATCCAAATTCAAATTCAGCACCTTCTTCGACGCGGACGCAGGGACCGATGTTCCGTTCTATCAAGGGTACGGCTTCACCAGATAGATATATGCCTAAGATAAGCGATGTCGTGGCCGGTAACCTGACTCCAACCTGGGAGGTTGTCCCTTCCGTCGGGCGGACTTTGGATTTTGCTCTGACTGTTCGTGATAATAATGCAGGGGGTGGACAGACGGCTGATGACTTAATGACAGTTACCGTTAGCGGAAGTGCAGGTCCGTTTGTCGTCAATGCACCCAACACCAATGTCGTTTGGAATGTGGGCAGTAGCCAGACAGTCACTTGGAGTGTTGCGAATACCAATACCGCTCCGGTCAGTTGTGCCAACGTCAACATTCTCTTGTCAACCGATGGCGGATATACTTATCCTGTTACTATTCTTGCTAATACACCAAATGACGGTTCACAGGTGGTTACCGTTCCGAATAACATTTCAACAACCTGCCGTGTGAAAGTCGAAGCAGCAGATAATATCTTTTACGATATTTCCAATACTAATTTCAGTATCGAAGGCGCGGTACAATGTACTGCCACAACGCCAACCGGCTTAGCGGCTTCCAATATTACTTCTAATTCTGTTACCTTGAGTTGGAATGCTGTGCCCGGTGCGACCTACGACGTTCGCCATCGACCAACCGGCGGAAGCTGGACAACCATCAGCGGAATTGCCGGTACTTCTACTACGATTACCGGGCTGAATCCGACTACCTCTTATGAAGCACAGGTGCGGAGTGTTTGTAGCGGAGGGAGCACTTCCGCTTATAGTGGGTCTGTTACTTATACGACAACTGCAGTACAACTCAACTATTGCACCTCACAGGGCAACAACGTCAATGATGAATACATCGGAAGGGTACAATTGAATACAATTGACAACTCGTCGGGAGCAGCGGGTTATTCCGACCATACAGGGATTTCGACCGATTTGGCATCGGGAACAGCTTACACCATCACTATTACACCGGTGTGGACGGGTACAGTTTACAACGAGGCTTATGCCGTATGGATTGATTACAATCAGGATGGTGATTTTGCAGATGCCGGAGAACAGGTGTGGACAAAATCGGCTTCACAGACGACACCCGTTTCAGGTACGTTTACAGTACCTGCCTCTGCTGCTTTGGGCAATACCCGAATGAGGGTCTCAATGAAATACAACGGTATTCCTACCGCCTGCGAAACATTCACCTATGGTGAAGTAGAAGACTATACCGTTAACATAACAACAGCAACCTGCCCGCCGGCGGGGACTGCCTGTGACGATGGCGACCCATCGACGTTTAATGATGTTGAGGACGGCAATTGTAATTGTAGCGGAACACCATGTCCTGCAGCGGGAACTGCCTGTGACGATGGTGACCCATCAACGTTTAATGATGTTGAGGACGGCAATTGTAATTGTAGCGGAACGCCATGTCCTGCAGCGGGGACTGCCTGTGACGATGGTGACCCATCAACGTTTAATGATGTTGAGGACGGCAATTGTAATTGTAGCGGAACGCCATGTCCTGCAGCGGGGACTGCCTGTGATGATGGTGACCCATCAACGTTTAATGATGTTGAGGACGGCAATTGTAATTGTAGCGGAACGCCATGTCCCGCAGCGGGAACTGCTTGCGATGATGGCAATCCAAATACAATCAATGATGTTGAGGATGGTAATTGTAATTGCGCAGGAACACCTGTTACGACCTGTACGGATGTGACTTTGAGCCTAACATTTGACAACTATCCGGAAGAAACGAGCTGGACGCTCAAGGACGCCAATAATGCAACCATTGCATCAGGAGGGACTTATCCTAATCAGCCGGATGGCTCTACTATTACCCAGACTTTCTGTCTTGAAGATGGTTGTTATGACTTTACCATCAATGATGCTTATGGAGATGGTATTTGCTGTTCTTACGGGAATGGTTCTTACTCGCTTACAGATGTGAATGGCACTACATTGGCTTCAGGTGGTTCGTTTACTTCTTCTGAAACGACTAATTTCTGTATTGGAGCAGGACCGGCACCGACTTGTAATGACGGTATTCAAAACGGACAGGAGACCGGTATCGATTGTGGTGGACCTGACTGCCCCGCTTGTGTCCTTAACTACTGCTCATCACAAGGCAATAATGCAAGTGAGGAATACATAGGTCGCGTTCAGTTGAATACGATAGACAATAGCTCTGGCTCGGCGGGTTATACGGACTTCACGGCTGTCTCTACTAATCTCTCTGCCGGTACGGCATACACTATTACAGTTACGCCTATTTGGCCGGGGACAAAATACAGGGAAGCTTACGCCGTATGGATTGACTATAACCACGATGGCGACTTTGCCGATGCAGGTGAGCGTGTTTGGTCAAAGTCACCGAGCAAGACATCTCCCGTAAGTGGCAGCTTTACAGTACCCTCTACAGCGAAAAACGGCGCTACAAGGATGCGTGTCTCCTTAAAATACAATGCTATTCCGACACCTTGTGAGACTTTCTCCTATGGCGAAGTGGAGGATTATACTGTCGTCATTAGTGGTGGAGCAGCTCGTCCGGGCGAAGAAGCGGTGCTTACGACTATACCCGAAGATTATAAGTGGAAATTCTTCCCCAATCCGGCGGGTAATCACTTAGTCATAGATATAGCCAAAGACAATGCTATGGCGTACACCATTCAGGATATTACCGGACGGACGGTACTTTCCGGAAAGGTCGAAAATGCCGGTAAGCAGAAAATAGATATTAGTCATATTCAAAATGGTTATTACCTACTGTCCATTACCTTTAAGGATGGAAAAGTACTCACCAAACAATTTGTAAAAGGGCTATAAAAAGAAGCTGCCGGATGAAAGTCCGGCAGCTTTTTTTGTAAAATTCAGAAAAATTTCTGAAATTTACGCTATGAAAAAATCAGCAAAGCTTTACGAAAGGGTATTTATCACCTCTTTTATGACCAATACAAAGGAGGACGGCGAGATTGCGACCTTCTTGGCTATGGAAGGTCTCTCGGGTAAGATATTTCCACCCGTTTTAACCAAAAAATTTGAATCCATTGAGGATATACTGAATCTCCTTCAACGTCTTTTTAATACCATTAACGCCGACTACAATCGGGCTATTCACGCTCAGCAGACAAAGTACATCACCGATATGTCTGAAGAGTTTCTTCCCTTTATGAAAGCCATGATCCTACCGGAGGATTCCATCGTATTTGATAAAAAAGCAACGAAAGAAATGTTTAAAGAAGTCTTTGAGATGCTTAATAAGGGCAAATTTTAGCATATCTTTTTGATAACCGGGTATTGGCAAAAAAAGTAGGTGAAAAAATAAACCGTCCGGTCGGATTATTTGTTACACTACTAATACAATAATCAAAAAATATAAATAAAGTGGAAAAATTAAAGTTGTCAGAGGTTAAAAACGTGCCATATTATGGAAAACATTTTCCATTTATACCTTGGTCATTCTTATCAAAAATGAGAGTCTCATTAGTTTTTGCGCAGACTTTATATCAAAAAATCGGGTTGCTACAATTTTTGAAATTTTGGACTTATATTTTACCTGCCAATCTAGTGCAGACCTATGGGAAAGGCAAAAAAGGATTTAAATTGATGAAAGAATCATTTGGAATGATGGCTGAAATTGAATGGCTTTTATTAGTCGTAATTTATCAATTCTTGGAGGATAAAAAAGACAAAGAATTTGCCTATCAATTTTCAAAAGAAGCCATTCAAAAAGCGTCAAAATTCATGATGAGTGATTTCTACCAAGCGAAGATGCTGTCAAAATTTGAAGACCCTTTTGAAGCCTTCTGGGCTTATCACAAAGCAATGTTTAAGGCTGACCCCAACTATCCGAATGAATTAATTGATGAGGGTGATTGTAAAATAATGTTGGTTCACGAATGTAAAAACTGTATGGTGGCACAGCTTACTATTCCCGAGTTGGCCAAGTTGGGCTGCGATCATGATATAACGGGTTATAAATCGATAGAAAAATTGACTAAAATGGAATTTCGAAGGCCGCAAACGCTTGCCAAAGATAATAAACCTTGTAAATTTATGTTTTTCAGAGCGGGAACAGCTCCCGATGATATTGCAACTAAATAATAACTTTATGGAAAAGACAATGACCACAAAAGAAAAAATACTCCAAATCTCATTTCAAACTTTTTTGAATAAGGGTTTTGAATATACAACGATGAATGGCTTGGTAAAGGTATCCGGAATTTCCAAAGGAGCTTTTTATCATTATTTTCCAAATAAAAAGGCATTGTACAATGCCGTAATAGACCGTTTTTTTCTCTCTTTTTACAGGGCTATTAACTGGGATGCATACAGGGACTTATCCTTTGCGGAAATCG
>JALVDO010000658.1 GCA_027008975.1 Saprospiraceae bacterium
GGAAGGTATTTGGAGAACATCAGTTTCGACCGGACACTGGATTTACAGGCAGCAGTTGGAAGTATATGATACTATTGCTCCCGTCGTTATTTATGATATTCCCAATCCTTTCTGTACCGATACACTAGTCTGTACGGCAGATGTTGTACTGGAGTTCTCTATTGAAGAGGCCTGTATGTCACCGGTCGAAATGACTGTTGCTTTCGATGCTTTTAGTGATGGTGTCATCGATGAAGAAAATGTTGTTTATACAGGAGATTATCCAAATTTTGCCATAGCGGGAACCTTTGATATTGGTGTTCATCAATTTATTGTGACCGTATCAGATGCCTGTAATTCGGCTACGGTAATGCTGCCATTTGAAGTGGTCGATTGCGAAATACCTGCGATTGATTGCCAGTCAGGCTTGTTGTTGAATTTGCAAGCCATTGAGCCCAATACCGATGCTGATGGGGATGGAGATATTGACGAAGGGGCGGTAGAAGTTTGGGCGTATGATTTGGCAGGTTGTAATCAGGATGATTGTAGTGGACCTTATCATTTTAGCGTCAATCGAGTTGGTCAAATACCGGATGAAAATCAAGAAAGTCTGATGTTGACCTGTGATGACAGATACAGTATTTCTTTGGAAGTATATGTCTGGGATGATGCTTACAACCCTTATCGCATACAGCCGGATGGCAGCGTCGGCGGACCGAATTATGACCATTGTACAGTCTATATTTTGCTGCAAGATCCGGACAATGTGTGCCATGATTGTGTAGATGCACTCGAGTTGACGGGTGAAATTTATACACCGGAGACTTTCACCCCAATTGAAGGCGTGGAAGTGAAGGTGAGCAATTACACAGCAGGACAGATGTTTACTGATTTTGAAGGGAAATATTTGGTAGGAAACCTGGAATTGGAACAGGATTATACCCTCACACCTAAGTTGGATGAAAATCCAAAACAAGGTGTTACGACCGTAGATATTATTGCTATTCATAGGCATATATTGAATCAGATACCTATTACCTCTCCTTATTCTCTACTTGCTGCGGACGTTAATCGAAGCGGTTCGATTACCTTTTTGGATATTGTTGAAATTAAAAAATTATTGCTGGGCGATTTGGAGACCTTCCAAAATTCAGACAGTTGGATGTTTGTTGATGCCAAGTACGATTTTCCAAATCCAGGGAGCCCTTGGCAGGAAGTCTTTCCGGAATATATCGTGGTGAACAACGTTCAGAACTGCACGGACAGTTTGGACTTCTTTGGTGTGAAGGTTGGCGATGTGAATAATTCGGCATTACTTGTAGATGATGATGTAGATAGAACTGCAACAACCCCTTATATATTGAGTGGTGAGAATGCAGTCATTTCAGAAGGGGAAAACGTAGAAATATCACTACACGCTGAGGACTTTAATTCGATTCTTGGAGGGCAATTTGCTTTGCGCTTTGATGCAGGGGCATTGGCTTATGATGGGATGGATCCGGGTGTTGCCGACCGGCAAGATGTGGGCTTGGCATTTATAAAAGACGGGCTCATTAAAGTCATCTGGGATAATGTAGAAGGGCAGAAGCACAATTCAGATGTGTTGTTGACCTTGCATTTTATTGCTAAAAGGGATGGACAGTTACAAGATATGATTTCCCTGTCGGAAAGGGATTTGCGAGGAGAGGTTTATACCGAGGATTTATCTGCCAGACCTGTCAGGTTATCTTTTGAATCTCAGACGGATGGATTAACCGTTTTACAAAATAAACCCAACCCATTCCGAAGCGAAACGACAATTGTCTATGAGTTGCTGCGTGATGCTGAGGTGTTGTTTCAAGTGACAGATGTGACAGGCAAGATTGTCTATCAACAGCGCACCGCTGTTGATGCCGGGCAACATATCATCAAACTGGACAAAAAGGACTTACCCACTTCAGGGGTTTACTATTACTCTTTAAGTGATGGTCATTCGGTTGTTATACGCCCAATGGTTCTAATCCGGTAAAAAACTATCCTCGTAATATGCGACAAGGTGATAACTTCGGGAGGCTTGCCTGCCTCCCGAAGGAAACGAGGGAGGGAGGGAGGTTTCCCACAGCTTTCCGAATCTAAGATTTCTATTTGTAAAATGTCTGGTACAATGAAAATAATATATTAAAATTGAAAGTAGTTCTATATACAA
>JALVDO010000659.1 GCA_027008975.1 Saprospiraceae bacterium
ATCCATCCAAAAGATAACACCTGCCTAAAACAGCTAAGTTATCCCCAATCAAACCGGGAGGTGCAGCTTCTTTTAGGTCCGTCAAAATACTTTTTGCCTTTAGGTAAGTCTCGAGTTCTTTTTCCGAACGCCCCTCTTTGTAATATAGACTTCCCATATACATGTAATGAAAATAAAACGCAACCAGATCTTTTTCTTTATTGATTTTATAAATATCACTAGCAGATGCAAATAATTTTTCAGCTTCTTGATATGCTCCAATACTGGTATAGGAACTAGCCAGTGCATCCTGAAGAATAGCTATTTGAGGGTGCTCGGGAGGTAATATTTTTTTGGCATTATTTAAAGCACTTTTTTTCAAAGGAATAGCACTTTGTTGATCTCCAATTATGCTATAAAAATCTGCAAGATTTAATGCATAAGTTACGGAACCATAATCCTCTTCTCCTGATACCCGAATGGATATTTCGTAGGCCTTTTTACAATAAAGCACGGCCTTTTTCAAATTGAATATTTCTCTGTAAAGATTACCAAGATTACTACAGACGGCCGCCACATTTTTATGATTTTCCGTTTTGTATTTTTTTGTAAACAGCTCAAGAGCTTTTTCATAATAATAAAGCGCCTTATCAAAATTATTTTTATCCTTATTAATAATTCCAAGCGAATTATAAAAAGCAGGAATAAGACCATGCCCTTCGGGTAGCAATTGTTCACCTACTTCTAAGCCCTCTTTTAGCGACTGAATGGCGGCTTCATTTTGTCTGGCCGAAGACTGAGTATTTCCCAACATTAAAAGTGTTTGTACGTAATTACTATCTTTGGGTAATTTATTTAATTGATATGGTTTCAAGGCATTTCGGAAGGTGGTTTCAGCCTGACTCAATTGCCATAGATTTAATAGTGCATGTCCTCTGGTTTTATAGAAGAGGACTTTTTGATTGGACGTTAAATGTGCTGTGGGCATATCAGTAGTATCAAGCATAGCTAGTGTCTCCTGATTTTTTCCCGCTTCGACTAGCGTTTTTGCATTATGAAGTATTGTATCAATAGGGGTTTGCCCCACACAGTTGAAGCTAATTAATAAGCCTAACAATAATAGTAATATTCGGTTGTTCAATGTCTCGTAAGTTTGGTGAAAATCTACATTCTCGAGCAAATATAACGAAAAAAATGAAAACTCACCTTAAACAGCGCATTAAAATCAATGACAACATAGCTCATCAGATTTTTTCATTTACACATACCTTCCGTACCTTTGCGGAAATTTTGAACAATGATTGGCAATGATATAGAGTATGCAGCGGAGTTATTAAGTGGCGGGGAGCTGGTCGCAATCCCCACTGAGACGGTTTACGGACTGGCGGGCAATGCTTTTAACTCTAGAGCAGTAAGCCGGATTTTTGCCGTCAAGGAAAGACCCTCTTTCGACCCCCTGATTGTCCATACTTCAAGTGCCGACCAGATTCCCGATCTCGTTAGTGAACTGCCCAAACAAGCCGAATTGCTAATCAATAAATTCATGCCAGGACCACTTACCGTCCTACTGAAAAAACGCGCAATCATTCCCGATCTGGTCACCTCCGGTTTGGAGCGAGTCGCCATCCGCATTCCCAAACACCCTTTGACGCTCAAATTATTATCGCAATTAGACTTCCCGCTTGCAGCGCCAAGCGCCAATCCCTTCGGCTACATCAGCCCGACGACGGCACAACACGTTGAAGACCAACTGGGCAACAAAATTCCTTATATTTTGGATGGCGGACAGGCAACCGTCGGACTGGAAAGTACCATTGTGGGTTTTGAAAATGGGAAGGCAATAATTTACCGCAAAGGAGGATTATCCATAGATGCGATTCGAGCAGTAATCGGTGATGTTTACGTACGTGAGTTCTCCACTTCTAATCCGGCGACTCCCGGGATGTTAATCAGCCATTACGCTCCCGGCGCACCGGTCATCCTGGGCACTATACCCGCTTTAATCAAAAAGTATTCACATAAAAAACTGGGAACAATCAGCCTCAACACCCTCGTCGATTCTATTCCGCGCGAACGGCAATTAATCCTATCCGAACGACAGGATATGGAGGAAGCTGCCCGTAATTTATTTGCCGGAATGCGCTACCTCGACCGGTTACACCTCGACCTGATTATTGCCGAACTC
>JALVDO010000660.1 GCA_027008975.1 Saprospiraceae bacterium
TTCAGACCACGGGACAGTCAATAGAGGCGTATGCGAGATGAATAAAGAAGGCTTTCTGGTAGATGTCGTCGAACGCTTAAAAATAAAAAGAAATGAAGACGGGGTGATTGAATACCAAGAGGATGGTAAGCACTTCCCCATCAAAGATGGCAGTTTGGTCTCCATGAATTTTTGGGGTTTTCACCCGGCAGTTTTCGAATCTGTCCGTAAGCTGTTCATCGATTTTGTAGCCAATCATCAGGATGATCCAAGAGCTGAATTTTTTATCCCCCTATTCGTGAATCAATTGCAAAAAAAAGGGGAAATGGAAGTAAAGGTATTGCCTTGTAATGAAAATTGGTATGGCGTGACCTATCAAGAGGACAAGGAGCGTGTTCAGAAGGCTTTTCTGGAAATGGTTGCGAAGGGGATTTATCCGGAGGAGTTGTTTTGAGAAAGTGACAGTATAAAGAAAGAAACAGGATGAAAAATTCCCGCCAAAAAGGTTCTAAGCGGAGTATGGGGTTTTAATGCTGTGCAATTTATTTGCCATAATGATATTTGCAGCTATAAATCAATATTTCTTGGTCAAAGACCTGATAAACAAGTCTGTGCTCTCTGTCAATTCGCCTTGACCAAAATCCGGATAAGTCATATTTTAATTGCTCGGGATTACCCATTCCCTGAAAAGGAGTCCGCTGAATATCCTTAATCAATTGATTGATTTTTTTCAATATTTTTTTGTCTTCTTTCTGCCATGAAACATAATCTTCCCATGAATTTTTTGAAAAGGTAATTTTCATCATTCTTCAATTAAGTCATGTTCTACGGTTTCTCCTTTTTTCATTTGTTGAATTGATTCATAAAGTCTATCAGCATTTGCTTTGGAACTCAACAGATGTACTGTTTCCATAATAGAGTTGTATTCATCCAGCGAAATCATTACCGTTCCTTTTCCTGATTTTCTTTTTATTATTAATGTTTCATGGTTGTTTTCAACATTGTCAAGGAATTTTTTTAATTCAGTCCTGAATTCTGTGAAATTTGCAGCAATCATTGTATTTGTATTTCAAGTTATTAATTAGGTACAATATTAAGTACATAATATGGTTTTTGCAAATATTTCTATAACTTTTTTAAAATCGTAAAGTTTCTGACCTTTATGTAGTGTAACGGCTGCGGTAGCTGGACGTGCTGTCCCGATAGGGCAGCATGGCAGCTACCGCATGTTCTGCATCGTGTCTTATCGTTTTGTCAATAATTCAAATAGGTTATTGTTAATATAGTAGTTCCCTGTTCCTATCTTCTTTTTAACTAGTATTCCATCTGCTGCCAATTTATTTAAGTAATTTGCTGCCGTAATTCTTGATACTCCTAAATCTGCTACAACAAATTCTATTTTCGTATATGGATGATTAAAAAGGTTATTCAACAAGTCCTGACTGTAAAATTTATATTTGTCTCGTAATAAATGTTTTGTACTTAACATCAAATTCTTAATTGCTAATATTAGCTCAATTGTTTCCTTCGATGTCTCTTCTACTCCCTTTATCATAAACAGCAACCATGATTCCCAATTATTGGTTTCTCTAATCTGCTGTAGCAATTTATAATACTTTGATTTGTTCCTGATAATATAACTACTCAAATATAAAATTGGTAATTCCAATAGGTCGTTTAAAATTAAATAAAGTATATTTATTATACGACCTGTTCTACCATTACCGTCATAAAATGGATGAATACTCTCAAATTGAAAGTGTATTATTGCCATTTTCACTAGTGGATCATAGTCGCTATATTCTGAATCATTGATGAATTTTTCAAGTTGAGACATTAATGTTTCTATTTCAGCAATATCTTGTGGCGGAGTGTAAATTGTCTCTCCACTTACCGAATTCTTCAATGCAGTTCCAGGCAACTTTCTAAATCCAGCTCTGTTTTTTTCAATTGTTTGTTGAACCTCTAATATCACACTGTTGGTTAATAGTTCTTTCTGTTTAATTAGAAAAAAGCCTCTTTTTAATGCAGATATGTAATTTTGAACCTCCTTTGCTTCTAAAGATTTTACGGATTTTAGATTTAATTCTGATTTATAAAGATCATCGTGTGTCGTAATTATGTTTTCAATAGCAGAACTGTCTTTTGCTTCTTGAAGCCCTAACGTATTTATCAATATATTTTGATTTGGTATTGTTGATGCAATTCCTTTCAATTCTGCCAATGCCGCGTGTGCTCTGGGCAAACTTTTTAAAACTAATTTAGATTCTACATCTATATCAAGGGGGAGTCGATTTATATCCCATGTTCTATTCTTGCCCATTCGTAATGATTTTAATTTTTTCTTTACAAAGGTATTATAATATGTAAAGAAAATCAACTTTTCTTATCATTAAATTTAAATATGTAAAGATTTTATACATTCTATTTACAATTAGGCATGATTATAATTGCGACTCGTTTTTTATGATGCAGAACTTGTGTATATATGCTGCAGAGTAGGTAGGTTCGGCAATTTGACACCGGATGATTTTTAATCGTGAAAATTGTCACCCTGCGGAAAACCTTCCTCCCGAATTGGGGGAAGGCAGGCAGGGTGACAATAGTGTTTTCGGGAGGCAACCCTCCGAATTCGAATCAGATAATTACAAATCAAATTTGATACCCTGTGCTAAAGGTACAGTCTTGCTATAATTAATCGTATTGGTCTGACGGCGCATATAGGCTTTCCAAGCGTCTGATCCGCTTTCTCTTCCACCACCGGTCTCTTTCTCTCCACCGAATGCGCCACCGATTTCAGCTCCACTGGTACCAATATTGACATTGGCAATGCCGCAATCCGATCCGGCACAACAAAGGAAGTGTTCCGCTTCTTTTAGATTTTCTGTCATAATTGCCGAAGATAATCCCTGTGGCACGTTATTTTGGATGGCGATTGCCTCGTCTAAACTTTCGTATTTAATCAAATAGAGAATTGGTGCAAAGGTTTCAGATTGAACAATTTCGAATTCATTTTTCACCTCGGCAATACACGGTTTGACGTAGCATCCGCTCTCATATCCCTCTCCTTCAAGTACACCGCCTTCTATCAACATTTTACCGCCCTCTTTCTTTACTTTTTCGATGGCATCAAGGTACATATTGACGGCGTCTTTGTCGATTAGCGGGCCTACGTGATTATTTTCGTCCAGTGGATTTCCAATCTTCAATTGCTTGTAAGCCCCCGCAAGAGCATTTTTCACCTTGTCGTAAATATCTTTATGTACAATCAATCGACGAGTAGAAGTACATCGCTGACCACAAGTACCCACTGCTCCAAATACTGCACCCGCTAATACTAAATCCAAATCGGCATTGGGCGTGACAATAATGGCGTTATTACCTCCTAACTCTAGTAGGGAACGACCTAGTCTTTCTGCGACAGTAGCGCCGACGATTTTACCCATGCGCGTACTACCTGTAGCAGAAATCAATGGAATTCTTCTGTCCTTCGTCATCATTTCACCTACCCTATAATCCCCATTAATCAAATTGACGACACCCTCAGGAATGTCATTTTCTTGTAGTACTTTATGGAAAATATTTTGGCAGGCGACACCACAGAGCGGTGCTTTTTCCGAAGGTTTCCAAATGACAACATCACCACAAATCAATGCCAACATCGCATTCCATGACCAAACGGCAACAGGAAAGTTGAAAGCGGATATGACCCCGACAATACCGAGCGGATGCCATTGCTCAAACATTCTGTGTTGCGGTCTTTCTGATTGGATTGTCAATCCGTACAACTGACGAGATTGTCCAACGGCAAAATCGCAAATGTCAATCATCTCCTGAACTTCCCCAAAACCCTCTTGAAGGCTTTTACCCATTTCGTAAGAGACCAATCGTCCAAGAGCGTCTTTGTGTGCTCTAAGGGCATTTCCGTATTGACGGACGATGTCACCACGCTTGGGTGCCGGTATTTTTTGCCACTCCTTGAAAGCTTCCTGCGCTTTTTTTACTACGGCGTCATATTCTTCTCTTGTGGTCTTGCTAACGCTACCTATTAGCTCGCCATCTACGGGAGAATAAGAACGGATATATTTCGAAGAATTGGTCGACTTTAATCCGGTATGCGTACCGGGATTGTGCTTTTTTATGCCTAATTTTTTTAGAAACTTTTTATCCATGATTATTTATGTTTATTTTGGGTGCAAATGTACTAATTAAATCAACTTTTATCACGTCGAATTCAAAAATCAACGTGATAAAAGTTGATTTAATTAGTATCTTTGGGGTAAAGAATTGAAATACAGGCATGAAAGTAGTCATACAAAGGGTGAGTTCTGCCTCTGTTGTTATAGACGAGGTGGAAAAATCGGCAATCGGACAGGGTTTATTAATATTACTCGGTGTCGAGGATGCTGACGGAAAAAACGATATTGAATGGCTGTGTCGAAAGATAACCAACTTGCGAATCTTTGAAGATGAGAATGGGGTGATGAACCGATCTATTCTGGATATTGGCGGTCAGTTCCTTGTAGTGAGCCAATTTACCTTATATGCCAGCACTAAAAAGGGAAATCGTCCATCCTACATCAGGGCTGCCAAACCACCGGTTGCCATTCCGCTCTATGAGCAGTTTGTTAATCACCTAGGGGTAACCTCTCAATTGGAAGTGAAAACAGGTGTTTTTGGTGCAGATATGAAAGTACATCTTATCAATGACGGTCCTGTCACCATTATTATAGATACAAAAAACAAGCAATAAATGACATTAGCAGAAGCACAAGAAGCCGTTGATTACTGGATTAATACCGTAGGCGTTCGCTATTATAACGAATTGACCAATACTGCCATTTTAGCAGAAGAAACGGGCGAAGTCGCACGATTAATGGCGAGAATCTACGGTGAACAGTCTTTTAAAACACCGGAAAAGGAGGCTTCGGCTAAAGACGACTTGGCGGGAGAAATGGCAGATCTTCTATTTGTGTTGATATGTCTAGCCAACCAAACGGGGATTAATTTGGAGCAGGCGCTGAAAGATAACCTGAAGAAAAAAGCAATCAGGGATGCAGCACGGCACCGGAATAATCCAAAATTGAGCGACGAATTTTAAAAAGACAAGTAGCGAAACCAAATCAAGCGAGAATACAGCAGAAGGAATAGAAAACGCCCTAGTCTTCGCACCTCAATAAGCCCGTTCATCAATGCCCTCCATAAAATAAATAAAAGCTTTATTCACAACTTTATTTCCTCCCGGAGTGGGGTAATTTCCTGAAAAATACCAGTCTCCGTTGTTGTTTGGACAGGCTGTTGCCACCGCAGAAATATCCTGATAGATGACCATTACTTCCGGCTCTATATTTGGAGGTGTCAGCAGTTCTCCAATTTTTTTGGAGATGGTCTTGTATGGAAAAAGGTCGTAAACAGCCTGCAGTTGATTCGTGATTTGTGATGTAGGGAGCGACATTTGTTTTTTCGCTCGTTCGTATGCTTCTTGAAGGAGGTGTTCTTGTTTGGTCTCTCTCAATAATTCAATTAAGGCGCGAAAGGCGACAAACTCATTGAGCTTTGACATATCGATGCCATAGCAATCCGGATAGCGTATTTGAGGTGCAGAGGAGACGATGACAATCTTTTTGGGTTTCAATCTGGCGACAATCCGGATGATGCTATCCTTCATGGTGGCTCCTCGTACGATGGAGTCATCCATTAGTACTAAGGTGTCGATGTTATTGCGGACGATACCATAAGTTACATCATAAACGTGCGAAATCATATCTCCTCTCGAACTCGTATCTGCAATAAAAGTCCGCAATTTGGCATCTTTTACGACTATTTTTTCTACCCTGGGTGAGAGCGTCATGATTTGTCTTAATTTTTCCGCTTTATTCTCATTATCCTTTAAAGCGAGAATCTTTTTGAGCTTGATATCATTTAGTTTTTTCTCAATGCCCTGTATCATTCCGAGGAAGGCTGTCTCTGCGGTATTGGGAATGAAAGAAAAAACAGTGTTCTCAAAGTCGTAATCGACAGCTTCCAATACCTTATCTGCGAGCAATTCTCCCAGTTTTTTTCTTTCGAGATAAATATCTCTATCCGTTCCTCTCGAAAAGTATATTCGCTCAAAAGAGCAGGGACGTAATTGGGGCTTTTCTTTTGCAAATCGTTTTTTGATAATTTGCCCATTGTGTTTGATAACAATGCTTTCGCCGGGTACGACCTCTTTGATACTCTCAAAGTTGACATCTAAAGTCGTTTGGATAGCAGGCCGCTCGGATGCAGCTACAAAAATTTCATCATCGTGGTAAAAGAAAGCAGGACGGATGCCGGCGGGGTCGCGCATGATGAAGGCATCCCCGTGCCCGATGATTCCCCCCATGACGTATCCTCCATCAAACTTTTTGGAGGCTCGCGTTAGAACCCGATTGACATCGAGTTTGTCAAACATCAATTGGTTGATAATCTTATTGTCTTCCTCTTCTGCCTTGAACCATTGAAAGAGTCTCTCCACTTCTTCATCAAGAAAGTGGCCTACTTTTTCCAGTACTGTAACGGTATCGGATTTTTCTTTGGGATATTGACCCAGTTCGAAAAGTTGTGTGATAAGTTCATCGACATTCGTCAAATTAAAATTACCCGCCAAAACCAAGTTGCGGGTAATCCAATTACTTTGTCGAAGGTAAGGGTGGCAAGTCTCGATACTATTGTCTCCGTGCGTGCCGTATCGGAGGTGTCCAAGAAGGACTTCGCCGGCGTATGGTTTATTAGCCTTAAGCCATTCGGCGTCGTTTAATTGCTCTGGCGGCAGGTTTTCAAAGTGCCAATATACCTGCTTGAATAAATCACTCAGATAGTTAGGAGCATTACTGCGTTTTCTGCTGATAAATTTATTGCCGGGTTCTACTCCTAATTTAATGGTCGCAATTCCAGCCCCGTCCTGCCCCCGGTTACGCTGCTTCTGCATAAGCAGTTTGAGTTTATTCAGCCCGTAGAGCGCTGTGCCGTATTTTTCCTGATAATAGGATAAAGGCTTCAGTAAGCGAACGAGTGCTATCCCGCATTCGTGTTTTATCGAATCACTCATGATTTTGTATTGGATGGTGCAAAGGTACAGTTTGTGAATGGAAATGCAGGTGAAAATTGAAGTCAAAATTGAAAAAACTAACTCAATATTCTACCGATGGCTCCCTTTAACCTATAGGCTAACCAATACATGACCGGTACGACAATTAACGTTAGGAATGTAGCAAAGACCAATCCGTAAATAACCGTCCAGGACATAGGTCCCCAAATAGCAGCATTATCTCCCCCTACAAAGTAATTAGGGTCTAATTTTCTCACGAAAGAGAAAAAGTCGAAGTTGAAGCCAATGGCGAGTGGTATTAATCCCAACACGGTGGTGATGGCTGTTAGTAATACCGGGCGCAACCTTGTAGCACCTCCTTGTATAATCGCCTGTTTTATTTCATCCGTAGTGAGGTTTTCCTCTGATGTTTTTTCGAGCTTTTTACGCTCGATTAAAAGATTGATATAATCCACCAGCACAATGGCATTATTGACGACAATTCCGGCGAGGGAAATAATTCCGACCCCGGTCATAATGACGCTGATATCCATTCCGCTTGTCACATATCCAAGGAATACCCCAATTGTACTGAAAACAACCGAAAGTAGGATAATGAATGGAGAAATAAGGGAGTTGAACTGTGCCACCAATATGAGAAATATCAGAAAAAGCGCCGTTAGCAATGCTCCGCTGAGGAAGCTCATTTCCTCCGCCTGTTTTTGTTGTTCTCCTGTGAAGCTGTAACTGATTCCCTCCGGTAAGTCGTAGCGATCCATTTGTGCGTTTAGCTCAGCAACAATTTCGTTGGCATTATAGCCGGATAACACATTAGATGAGATGGTGATGACTCTCTTTTGATCAATCCGCTTGATGGAGTTGTATGTTGAGGAGTATTCAGTGCCGGCAACGGTGGAAATGGGTACTTGGCTAATTCGTCCGTTTGCGGGATTTCTGAAAGTGACTTTTTGATTCATTAACTTATCCAAGCTATACCTATAATCATCCGCTCCTCGTAAAATAATAGGATACTCGTCTTCTCCGAGTTTGAATTTGGAAACTTCCTTACCAAATAGTGCCGTCCGAATAGTGTTGGCAACATAATAAGTAGATATTTGATAGCGCCGTGCCGCTTCTCTATCGACATTGACGAGTAATTCCGGCTTTCCGATTCGAACGTCCATTTTGAGTTCTTCTACACCCGGAACATTTTTATCATTGAGATAGGCAAGTATTTTCTCTGTTTCCTGGGAAAGGGTGGTTATATCTTCGCCCTTTACCTCTATGTTAATCGCTTTGCCCGTTGGTGGACCATCCTGATTAGGCTCTACTACGATTTTTACACCGGGATGCCCTTTGACAACCTTCCTCAATGCTTCCATTGCATCCACAGAAGAAATGCCGTTTCGCTCTTCCGAAGGAACAAAGGAAACGGTCAGTCTGGCTTTGTTGGGGGATGTGCCAAAGTCGGGACCTGCATTTGGGTCACCGGTA
>JALVDO010000661.1 GCA_027008975.1 Saprospiraceae bacterium
GAAGCAGATTTTATCAATCGAAAAGGAAAAGTGATTGTTCGGAAGAAAATACCTGTCAGCGTCGCGAGCTGGCTGTATTTCGGTACAGTGGTGGTTGGTTTTTTTGTGTCCTTGTTTTTGGCTTTTTTTTCTAATAATCAACAACTGCTTTGGCTTTTTCCGGCAGCAGTTTTTAGTTTGTATATTTACTCCCAGGTTCTCAAACGAAAGGTCTTAGTGGGCAATCTGCTCATCTCGGCTTTTGCGGGCGGCGTAGCCGGAATTGTCGCTTTGGCACTGCGGGATAGCCTATGGGAGTTGAAGCGCATTGCTCCGGACAAAGCACACTTTTTTTTGCTCGTGTTGTGGGTATATGCAGGCTTTGCTTTTTTGACGACCTTGTTTCGCGAAGTCGTCAAAGATATCGAAGACATAAAGGGTGATAAATTTGCGGGGTATAGAACGCTACCCATTGTCGTAGGTGAAAAATTCAGTAGAGGACTGGCAATTTTCATTGGGGTATTCTTATTAGCGGTGACGCTTGGTGGTTTTATTTCGGTGTACCATTGGATAAAATTCCACTTTCCCGGTCAATGGGTATGGATGACTGCGGTCGCTATTAGTACCGTTTTTTTGGAAGGCGCAGCCTTGTACCAACTGGCAAAAGCCAATAGAACAAAAGACTATAGGCTGGTAAGCCAATTTATTAAACTGATCATGGTGATGGGAATTGTTTTTTTGGCATTTATTCATCTGCTCTAGGCACTTTAAACACATTAAGTATGAACATTTTAAAACAACCAATATTGCTGGCATCAAAATCCCCGAGACGAAAGCAATTGCTCACCGAGGCTGGATTCAATATCAGGATAGCCACAAAGGAGGTGGATGAATCCTATCCGGAAGATATGCCGGCAACAGAAGTAGCACAATACCTCGCCGAGAAAAAAGCAATGGCCTGCGCGGATTTTCTCCGAGATGGGGAGCTGCTCCTCGCCGCAGACAGTATCGTAGTGCTCGGCAATGAAATATTTGAAAAGCCCGAAGACCGTGATGATGCTTTTAGGATTATCCGTTCCCTTTCGGGAAATAAACACCAGGTCATCACTGGAGTATGCCTGCTTGGTAAGGGTGGAAAAGTAGCCTTTTCAGAGGTAGCGAACGTCTATATGGACACCCTCTCTGATGAAGAAATCGCCTATTATATCGATAACTACCAACCTTATGATAAAGCAGGTGCCTACGCTATTCAGGAATGGATTGGATTGTGTAAAATCAATAAGATTGAGGGAACTTTCCAAAATGTAATGGGGCTGCCGGTAGCTGCGGTATATCGGGCTATCAGGGAGATGCTTCAAAGTTAAAAAAAACCATGAGGCGTACCTGCCCGTATTCACCCTGATTTTACACCACCAATACGGTAGTTCGTTAGAATTTAATCGTCCTATTGGGAAAATCCGTACTGATCCGTTCAATCCGTGTCGTCCGTGTTCCCCCTCCCCCCTTATGGTACGTAGTTATCAAAGTTTCAGATAAAACTCTCGTGTCAAATCGATAAACTCATCCGTATAATTATTAGGTGTTTCATCTTTCTGAATATAAAAATCAGTTGTATCCATCTCAACGGCTTTGTCTTTGGTGAATTCCAAAAGCAATCGCTCAACAGATCGAAAAGGGTGGGGGAACACCCGTGTTTTCCTACTGCAATGCAGACCGTAGGAATCAGCCATTTCAATAAAACGAAGTCCTTCAATCCGGGGCAAGATCAGGGTAAATCGTCCAGCGTCAGTCAATAATCCACGTACCGAACGCAGCAAATCACCGTGTGGCAACTTGACGGTATGTCGTACCCGTGCCCTGCCTTGCGATTCGGAGAGTACCCCTCCACTAAAAAAAGGTGGATTGGAGACAATCAGGTCGTAACGATCTTTGCTTTGGAATAGATAATCCTGTACCGGGGTATGGAATAATTTTATCCGCTCGTTCCACGGAGATGCGGCTACATTTTTTTGTGCGAGAAGATAAGACTTTTCATCAATTTCCACACCGTGAATTTTTGACTCTTCGGTGGCGAGTTGTGCCATCATTAGTGTGATTAATCCCGTTCCAACACCGATATCGAGGATGTATTTTTCATTCGTTGGGCGCGTCCATGCCCCCAGTAAAATGCCATCCGTACCGATTTTCATTCCGGCATCGGTCTGGTCGATATGAAATTTCTTGAACTTGAATATATCTTTTTGCATTGCTGAATTTACTTAGTCCTCATCGTTGCAAATACCGGCAGATGATCGCTATATCCTCCGAAATATCGGTTGCCACCATAAGTTCTGCTCGGTGTTTCCCCGTGTTTGGAATTCTTATACATCATCCAGCTTTTTTGGAAAATCCTCGGTTGCTCGATGGTCACGGATGATTTTCTGGTATCAAGCAAACTCCCCGAGACAACGATTTGATCCAACATATTCCAATTGGCTTTATACCGGTAAGAACCTTTCTCTTGTTGGTCGTATTCATCAAATAAATCGTACAACAAACCCGGTATTGCCGGTACCTGATGCGCTGGTAATGCACCAAGAACACTTGAAATACTCAAATTGTTGGGTTCGTCATTAAAATCCCCCATAATGATGATGTTGGCATTCATATCCTTATCCAATATTTCTGAAACTGCGCGCTTCAGATGTGCCGCCACCCATAATCTTTTTGGTTGGCTTTTTTCCGCCCCTCCTCGTCGGGACGGCCAGTGATTGATAAAAAAATGAAGCACCGCGCCATTGTTTAATTGCCCCTCAACATGTAGAATGAGGCGGGTCGTATAATCCTTTTCTATGTCATCTGGAAATTCAACTTTAATCGTATCCGTATTTATCACCTTGAATAATCCACTGTTATAGACAAATGCCACATCAATGCCTCGTTTGTCCGGCGAATCGTAGTGAACTACCTTGAATTCTTGCCCGATAAATGGCGGCAATTTTATGAGATCTTCGACCACTTTTTTGTTTTCCACCTCCGACAATCCCATAAATTGAATATTGCCAATTCCGGAAAGTACGCGAGAGAGGTGTTCGAGCTTCTTGCTGTACCTATCAGGTGTCCATTTCTTACTGCCTTCAGGTGTAAATTCATCATCCAGTGTCATAGGGTCATCCTTCAAATCGAATAAATTTTCTACATTGTAGAAAGCGATGTGGTATTGTTGCTGTGCATTCGCTACTTGAAAAGCAAAAAAGAGACTAATAATTAAGAATAATTTATGCATGTTTCTGTTTTTTTGATGCGTGGAGAGCAAAGGTAGGGAATATGAATTAAAAATGCTGCCTTGTGCTGATAGGTGTAACCTCATCAGAAGAGACGTAGTCTCGTCAGTATTAGAATTTGAATTGAAAATGCTGACAGGCAGAGCCTCGTCAGTATGGGAATTATAATGTGCAGATGTCTCATCATTATTTTCTTGAAGATAACATTAAATAATCCTGCACTTCAATAAAAAAACATAAAAAAGCACTATCATTGCACTTAAACGATGTCCTATATCATTATGAATAACTTTTTCGATTCAAAATTATACGTTATCAAGGAGCAAACGCTTCCGCAAAACGATGAGCGGGTCTCACTGATAGTATTCGTCCATGGAAAAGAGTCCGAAAAGGTACGGAATTTTATTGCGGCTATACTGAACCCCCTGCATATTGGGACAAATGAATTTTTGGTTCTTTTTCGCGAAAGTGACTTTCCTACTTTTATCGATTTAAAAAAGGCTTATTCGGCAAATTACTTTCTCTTTTTTGATGTTGAAAATGCAGATATTGGGCTACAGATAGCGACTCGTCCTTATCGTCCTTTTTCCCTGCTGGATAAAGGCATACTGGTGGTCGAGTCGCCCGAAGTATATTTTTTGGAAAAGGAAACAGCGACTACTCCCAACGCTCCACGACCAAAGGCACGAATGCTGTGGGAGTCGCTTAAATTGCTACTAAAAGACTTTAAATAATATGCAAATAACATTTGCTACCGGCAATCCAAACAAAATTATCGAAGTAAAAGAGGTGCTTCCTTCGAACATCCAAATAACGGGGCTCAGAGACATTGGTTGCACTGAAGAAATACCGGAAACATCGCCAACAATTGAGGGCAACGCCATACAAAAGGCGCAATACGTTTACGACCACTATGGTGTGAATTGTTTTTCGGAAGACACCGGTTTGGAGGTTGAGGCACTGGGCGGAGAGCCTGGCGTCAATACCGCCCGGTATGCGGGAGAAGACAAAGACCCGAGGGCAAATATACAACTCACTCTGAAAAAATTGTCGGGCATCAAAAATCGAAAAGCCCGCTTCAAAACCGTCATTGCGTTGATTCTCGATGGGAAAATACACACTTTTGAGGGAATTGTTGAGGGAACGATAACCGAGAAACCTTTGGGTGATGGCGGCTTTGGTTATGATCCCATTTTTCGTCCGAATGGTTATGACCGTACTTTCGCAGAGCTGGGCATGGATGTGAAAAAGGAGATTAGTCACCGTTCCCGCGCTGTTCAAAAATTGGTTCGCTTCCTGGAAAAAAATGTTGGTGCATGAAAAAGACCCTGCTAATTACCGTATTCTTCCTAGGGCTTTTGTATTGGGCAAATAATCACTATTTTAAGCCTTCGATGGAACCCATTCCTTTTTCAACAGGAATCAATCTTCATGATTTTTCTGACGCTTCAAAGTTGGAGATATGGAACCATGCTAATGACGAACAATTCTTACTAACAAAAGTCGACAATCGATGGATAGTACAAAAGAAGAATGTCAACTTTGTTATTCCTCCTGAAAAGGTGAGTAAGCTGCTCCAAACACTCGGGCAGTTGGAGTCGGATAGCATTGTAAGCGCCCGCCAGGCTGATTGGCAACGGTATGGGGTTGACACTGAAACGGCTATTGAAGTTAGTATCAGCAAAAACGGAGCGCTTCTCGATGCTTTCATGTTAGGCTTTCCTGAAGCTCAAAAGTACCTTAGGATACCCAAATCGAATGAAGTCTTCTTATTAAAATCTTTCGATTTGGAATCAGCCGACTTTTCCTTTCTTTCGTTTCGGAATACCCGATTGTTGGATTTTAATCCGGCTGAAACGGATAAAGTCGCCTACTTTGGATTAGATACCATTATTGCAGAAAGAGATTCAATGGGGTGGGATAGTACAGCTTTGGGAAATATCGATCGATTACTTCTAAAATTATCACGTGCCACCTCCCGTTACTTTGTCGATAATTTTGATGAAACCAAAGAGGACTTTGTTATCCAAAAATTGTTATTATCGACCTCCGGTAATCAGGAAGTCACGCTCTTTGCTTATAAAGATACCCTTGGGCAATTTCCCCTTACGTTGCACTCTTCCACCAATCCGGAACAGTGGTTTAATGGCGATAGTATCCCCGAAGTGAGAAGTTTTTTCAAAAAAATCCAGCGAGGTAATAACAAAAATAAAACCACACAAATTGAATAAAAAAAGGAAAAAGCGGTTTTATCCCAATCTAGTAAAAGCTGTGGTGGAAGCTATGGTGTTGATTTTTGAGGAGGGGCAGCAGAGTGACCGGGTAGTCCGTAGCGTACTACAGCAAAATAAGAAATGGGGATCACGGGACAGGCGGTTTGTTTCGAGTAGCATCTACGACATGGTGCGCTGGTATCGGCTGCTTTATGAGGTAGTGGGACACCCGCCCAAGGGCATTGCCGACTGGTGGAAGCTATTTGCCGTTTTGCAAATATGGCAGGGTGAGGAGTTGCCGCCGTGGCAGGAATTTGAGGAGCTTGACAAGGAATGGATTAAAGAGCAATTGGGAACTGTTCAGACAAATCCGGCTGTTCGCACCGCTTTTCCCGACTGGCTCTCTCAGAAAATCCGCGATGCCTATGGAAAAAGTGGCGACACACTTCTATCACAACTTAATGTCCCTGCACCGTTGGTTATTCGTGTTAATACTTTAAAAACGACAAAAATCAGCCTACAAAAGGCTTTTGAAAAAGAAGGTATTATAACGGAAGCGCTCGATGGAGATGCGCTGTTGATACCGGAACGAAAGAAGTTGACTCATTTGTCCGTATTTCGTCAGGGATGGTTCGAAATTCAGGACTATTCTTCGCAATTGGTTGCTCCGCGATTAGGGGTACAGCCGGGAATGACGGTTATTGACGCCTGTGCCGGTGCCGGTGGCAAGACGCTTCATATCGCTGCGTTGATGCAGAATAGCGGGAGAATTATCGCTATGGATGTCAGCCGGCGTAAACTGGAAGAATTGCAGAAGCGCGCGAGCCGGGCAGGTGTAACAATTATAGAGACGCACCTTATCCATCCCGAGGAAGACTTTTCCGAATTCATAGAAGCGGCCGACAGGTTGTTATTAGATGTCCCCTGTTCCGGTACCGGAACGATACGCCGGTCGCCGGACATCAAATGGAAATTGAAGGAAGAACACCTATCAAAACACATTCTGGAACAACAAAGCATTTTGGACAACTACCCCACTATGCTCAAACCCACTGGCGCCATGCTCTATGCGACCTGCTCGATATTACCGGAGGAAAATACCCTGCAAATTGATCGTTTCATCGCTAAAAACCCGTCTTTTTCATTATCAATGGAGCGGCAGATACTGCCCGATGGAATTGGGGATGGATTCTTCCTAGGACTTTTGCGGAAAAATTAGAGCGTTCGATCTAGTCTTACGACCCGGCGAACAAGGAGAACAATACCGAGAATTAAAATTATGAACAGTATGGTCAATCCTTTAGGGAAAGCTTCAGGATGATTCAAATCTAGTGTTTGTTCATTACCGGAATAGACAAAATTCCCCCAAAAAAAGGGGTGCCCATAAATGCTTTGTCCATTTTCAAGGAATTGTCGTTTGGCTGCGTTGAGTGCTTTCCCACTCGTCACTTTACTGTCTATGTTTTGATAAAAATCCTCCATAATATCCGGTGTGGTATAGCTGCTTGCCGGCCACAGGCTATAGACGATGTTGGTACAACCGGCGTACGCAATTGCTCTGCTGATACTGCCAATGCCTTCCCCCTTTTTGAGGCTACCATAGCCTCCGTTACAGGTGCTCAAAACGACTAGATCAGCATTAATCTTCTTGGTGTACAACTCAAAAATTCTGACAAGTCCATCGTATTTGGAAGTGTCTCCCGGATAGAGCAATAAGTAGGAGGCATCATTGTGAGATTGGTCAATACCCGTGTGCGTAATAAAGTGCATGACGCGATATTGACTGATATTTTCACACAGGACACCTTCTGTCGCATCGGTGTTTAAGTAATAATCCCCGTCAAATTGTTGAGCGATAAACTCCAATTCCCGCTTTGAGTGATGAAGAGGCCTAATATTTCTTAGGACGCCCTTACTTTCCATAGGGTAGTGGTTTATGGGGTTTTCTGAAAATTCCGGTGCAAAGCCAAGAATTTTATTCTTTCTCCATTGGCGTTGCTCTTTTACGCCAAGCAATGCCACATTGGCGGAGAAAAAATATCGAATATCGCGATTCTTAAAAAAATAGGGGAGTGTTTTGTAATCCATGCCGGGGAAATATGGTTGCGCCTTTGTCAACAATATCTCAAATGGGATAGTCGATTGTTCCGCATCCGGTACTATTACAAGGGAGTAGTCCCTAATATATGGTAACAGAGGTTGTAAAAACAATTCAAATAGCGAGTGACTCGTCGTATTCCAGGCGGTATCCTGTTCGATTAATTGCGTTCGAAATTTTTGAAAGAGGGAGTCCATGTTTGAAGGGACGTCAAGCTCTAACAGTTGCTTGTATCCGTTGGCATCCCGGAGGATGACGAACCCCTTTTTTTTGCCTAAAAGGTATTCTACAAGCATTTCGTTTTGATTTAGTAAGGAGGGCGTTCCGTCTTCTAGGTTGGAGAGTGCTTTGCCGTACCTAAGAGCGTAATACTTTGGGTAATTGTGCCGGTATTGGTCGATAAGTTGCTCTAGTTGTTCTTTGTCATTTGCCAACTCTTGTAGGAGTGATTCAAGCCGTTTATTCCATGAATCCAATTGATTTTTCGAAGCCGTTGGTTGCTTTTCGGCTATCGCCTTTTGCCAGCGAATGATGGCATAGGTTTGTGCCTGAATATTACTAACCAGTTGTTGTTCTTTTTTAAATAATTTTTTGGGCAATCCTGGGTAGCGCTCTATATTTTGTTTTTGAAGGTTTTCGGCAACGAGGAGATTTTTTGTAAGCTCGCTGTATAAGAATGCCTTTTCGATGTAGCTGGGATTGGGTTCTAATTGATAACATTCATACAAGACGGATACAGCTTGGAGGTAAAGAGACCTAAGGCGAGATGAAATACGCTGACGAACCAGTGGGTTGTGCAGTGATTTCCTCGCCTCAAACATAAAGTTGTCAATGAATTGATAATACTCCAATGCCTGCTTTAAAATATTTAAATCACGATTTTCTTTCCCGGTCAGGTACAGGATACTTGCTTTGGTTGCCAGAAAATCATAGAAGTAACCATAATCGGAAACTACCTGCTGTATAATTG
>JALVDO010000662.1 GCA_027008975.1 Saprospiraceae bacterium
TCACAACGGATGGATTCAATCGCTGTTGCTGTTCCTATCCCAAGCATATATCCGCCACCGCCTGCACCACACAGTTTTAATGCGAAGGCTGCTGAATCCAGTCCTTTTTCCCACAGGGGAAATAAATCGTCGGGAATCATCGACCGGAAATCCTGTGCCTGATATCGGGATAGTTGCCTCATTTGTTTAAAAAGCGCTCCGGCATCCTGACGAATATAAGCATCAATGCAGGCATTGGATAAGGGAATGATTTGTTGCCTTATACGAGCGAGGAAAGCGGCATCGTTGCAATCCTCCATATACTTACTGACCAAAGGGGCAGTTTGACGTTTTTGGTGAGTATCCAGCAAGAATAGGTGGTAGGAGTTGTCTGTTTTCCAATCGTTTATATCAGGTGTGGATATTTGGTTATTTTCCAGTATAATCGACCTCTTCAGGTAGCAGACCAGCGGATCAAACCCGGAGCTGTTGCCGTGGAAATAACTCTCCATCAATGCAAACAATTCCCTTAGTTTGGTCTTGTCTGTTTCTCTTTTGTGCTCAAAAACATAGCGGTCATGGACGGCTGCAACCAAGGCACCGGAACTACCCGCACCGTAGCCCTCGGGGATATTTGAGTCGAACCAAAGTCCTTTGTCCAAATCGGTCTGCCATGCTTTTGTGTCGATTATTTCTTTTGCCTTCTCGGAAATGTATCCTAAAAATTGTGCCAAATCGCGTGGCACTGCCGGCTGCTCAAAAGACCACTGCCCGAAATTTTTCGCCCATGGGATGGCGAGTGCTTTCCCGTCGTTGATAAGAAGGTACTCCCCGAAGAGCAGGATTTTTGCCGGATATTTGGCCTGTCTGCTCATTGTTTTAGTACTTGATGTCCAATACTGCACTCGACGCAACGCTTCCGGTCACAATAAGCTTTTTTCAATTGCAATAGGGCTTGTGTCTGGTAGGCGGAAGCGGGCTCCATGCCGAGTTTTCCCCACTCGTTGATGATTTTGTTTTTTTCGGGGGGGATAGAGGCGAGCAGGTCGAGTGCCTTGTCCTTGTATTGGTCATCACCCTGTTTTACACCGTATAGAAATACAAAAGGAGCGACTGTATTAATGACCAACAACTGAATAGCCTGTTTGCCCAATGTCTTTTTCCGCGAAGGAGATTCCTTGTCAAAGATATAGTGATTTTTCCAATAATGAGACAATCGCAGTTGGAAGAGATTGATAAATTCATCAATATTCCGAGCAGCGAGTATTTTACTAAAGAGGTGTTCTGTCTGGTAAATCAGGGTAGCGATTTGTGCAATGCGGATGGTGGGAAAATTGGCGGGACGCATTCGCATAAAGCGCCACATTTCCACAGGAAGGGGTGTCAATTGGTATTTTTTCCGTAAAAATTGATACTCCTTCTGAAGCGATTGTGGGTATTCATCCCGAAAATCTCCGCCTAATAACCCCGCCTGCCCAAAGAGCAAGGCTTCCATCTGAAAGAGGTTGTTTTTGTGCTTTAGCAGAATGTTTAGCGGAAGGGAAAGCGCCAATCGCTCGAAGGGTTCGTTATTGACTTTTAGCCCGAAAGCGCGCACCAAAAACAGATAAAAAGTCTCCTCCCAATTGTTTTTATTGCTAGAAAGTCGCTCCTCGAATTGCTCCAGTCTTCCTTCAATTCGCTCAACCAATAATCGATCCAGCCAACTGTTTTTTGTAATGGCGGCAACTTGATGGAATTGGTGTTGACAGGGTATCCAATACTCGCTATTCATTAGGCGAAGGTATTTATTTTCCAGCCCTTTGGGGATTCTGTTTTTGAGTTCGAGGCAGGGTATGCGGTTACCATTTTGGTTATTGACGGGTTCATCTTCATCGAGTACGACGTGTAGGATGACGTTGTTATACGCTTTGTCGTTTTGGTGTTGGTGTTTATTCCATTCGGAGGCGTGGAGGTGTATTTCCACATTGCCCGCCCAGCGGGTATCACCTATGATAATCTGCGCCTGAAGAAAATCCGGACCTGCATCGGTATTGTGCATTCCCTTTTGGATAATTTCAACCCGCTCTCCTGCTGTCGTTTGGAGGTTAGTAGGATCGAAGAGCCCCATTCGCCACACGTATTGTAAAAAATCTTCTTTCATCTGTTTATTTATTATTGAGTTATTGAGCTCTTTAGCTGTTAAACTCAACAGCTAAAGAACTCAATAGCTAAAATAATCATTTCCTTGCACCTACGCACCGAGGTGGTCGGCACACAAGTGTGTGTTTTAACGATTATTTAATTATGGACGTTTCATCTGTTTATTTTTACGACTATTTCAGTCATATTGGTTTCATTGTACTATTTCTTGCGAGGGTAAAGATAATTAATTTTAGATTAGGACTTGCAAAAATTTTATACGCTATAAAAGAACCACAATTGTTATTAGGAGCCTCCCATACTAATGAGTCATCTGTAGCGCATAATAGGTGAGGAGACAAAATTTGGGTCTTTGCCTTTAGGCAAAAAAAGAGCAAGAGAAATACAAATAATATCTTTTTTCTTTTCATGTTTTTACTTTTCATAGGAATGCTGTAACAAAATATTAGTAAAAAAAACATAAATGCTACATTGCGAATATATAATAAATAATCTAATATGCAAAATACTTGATTATTAAAATCTTTTAACTTACCTTTGTATCAGGATTATATTAAATATGTATATTATATATTTAAGTACATCGGCAGAAAACCGGTAAAGTTCTCCCAGTGAAGCACTATTCACGAATATGAAAATACACACTTTTAAAGTACTAAACATTAAGGTTATTTATTTATCCTTTGTAATTTAACGAAAATACTGCAAGGTTTAAAAAACTGAGCCTTGCGATGTACAGTATCATTTCACATTGAAACAAATGCAATATATCTAGCAGGTTATACCTGTTAGGAGTGTTTTTTATGCATTTACCTAATTTCAATACATATAAATGGTACATTCGAATAACCGCTACTACGTTTTACGTGAAGCAAATGACGTTTCTGAATTGGAAGCGCTCCTCCAACACCGCTATTTATCCTTCAAAGAAAGCAGATATGGACAAATGGTTGAAGACAACGACCACGGGCTTGATATTGATGGATACGATTTGCAGTCTCGGCATTTTGGCCTTTTCGAGCACTCCGGCAAGAGTACCCGGATTGTTGGCTACGTTCGGTTCGTCCAAGATAGAGTTGGTCCGCAAATGAAAGAAGTTTGGCAATTGTCTCTCCGTTATCCTGATTTGATTCAGAATATGGAATTCGACATCAAGAAGCCGTTTCCTTCGATGGTACATTTGGAAGATAATTCCGCCTTTTTGAAAGCATATAAAAAGTATGGTAAAATCATAGAAGCAAGTCGGTTGACGATACACCCCTCCGTACGCACCCTTTCTCTTGCCAGTTTTGTCATTCAATCAATCACCGCCATTTCAAGTTATGACCCCAATATTCACGCCAGTCTGTTCGGATGTAAGCTAAGCCATCTTAGTTATTACAAAAGACTGGGCTGCAGGGCAATTGGAAAGACGTCCTACAAAGGGGTACCAACCTACCTTTTGATAAATTCTTTCGAGCATTTTTCGGATGAATTCAAGGTGACCGTCGACAGGATTGGCAGAGCTTTTGACAAGTATGGCGAGGTGCATTATTACCCCAAACGGGCAGGCGTTTTTTCTCCGCTGCTTAGTTATATCAATACAGGGGACACCATACGTTCGCACTCAGCATAATAACACTTAACTATGAATAAGAAAATAATTTTTATTGCCCTCTACATTTTAGTGGCAGTAGCCTTGCCGTTGGCAGGCAATATCGATCTGCTATTCGATTGGAAAATAATTTTCATCATGCTTTCAATCGGAATACTACTCGCAACCCAACCGCGAGTGGATTTAGCAGAAGCAAAGGAGAAACAAAAGTCTGACCACAACTCTGCATTTGTCATTCTGATTTGTTCTTTGACTGGCATTATGGCTCCAATCGTTGAGTGGGCTTACTTTAGTAATCGAAAAAGTGATGTTATCCTTAGTGCATTGGGAGGTTTATTGCTCGTTGCCGGAATTGTTGTTAGAGCTAAGGCCATTCAGACACTTGGTAAGTACTTCACCACCGTAGTGCAAACAACCACTCAACATCAACTAGTCAAAACGGGAATGTATGCGGTCATCCGGCATCCGAGTTACTTAGGTACTTTTATCAGTATGTTAGGAGTTGGAATATTACTACAAGCTTGGATTGGTGCGGTTATCTCCGTAGTTGCCATTTTAATCGCTTACCACATTCGCATCACAGCAGAAGAACGCGAATTGGTTCGTTCTTTTGGAGAAGCTTATGTCGCCTACCAACAAAATACCAAGAAGATGATTCCTTTAATCTGGTGAGCGTCTACATATTCCTACGATATTGCCCCCCAATCTCAAATAAAGCACCCGATATTTGTCCTAAAGAGCAGTATTTGGTGCACTCCATCAGTTCCTCAAAGATGTTGCCGTGTTCCAAGGCCACTTTTTTGAGCCGTTGCAGCATCTCTGTTGATTTTTCACGATGGACTTTATGCAGATTTTCCAACATGAATATTTGGTAATCCTTTTCGTCCTTAGTGGCTCTTATAACCTCAGCCGGGATAATAGTCGGTGATCCTTTAGAACTAAGGAAAGTATTCACACCAATAATTGGATACTCGCCTGAGTGCTTCAAAGTCTCATAGTAGAGGCTTTCCTCCTGTATTTTCGAGCGTTGATACATCGTCTCCATGGCACCAAGCACACCACCGCGCTCTGTGAGTCTGTCGAATTCGGCGAGGACAGCTTCTTCTACCAGGTCAGTTAATTCTTCGATTATAAAGGAGCCTTGAATCGGGTTCTCGTTTTTTGCCAGCCCCAATTCCTTATTGATGATTAGCTGGATGGCGACCGCCCGCCGGACGGATTCCTCAGTTGGCGTAGTGATAGCTTCGTCATAGGCGTTGGTGTGAAGGGAATTACAATTGTCGTAGATAGCATACAGTGCCTGAAGCGTCGTTCGAATGTCATTGAAGTCAATCTCCTGTGCGTGGAGAGAGCGCCCCGACGTCTGTATGTGATATTTTAACATCTGCGCTCGCGGGTTGGCACCGTATTTTCTTTTTAGGGCTTTCGCCCAAATTCTTCTTGCCACCCGTCCGATAACGGCATATTCGGGATCTATTCCGTTGGAGAAGAAGAAGGAAAGATTGGGACCAAAATCATTGATGTCCATCCCCCTGCTCAGGTAATATTCCACATAGGTGAATCCATTCGCCAAAGTAAATGCCAGTTGCGTGATGGGATTGGCACCGGCTTCTGCAATGTGATAGCCGGAAATAGAAACAGAATAAAAGTTCCGCACGCCATTGTCAATAAAATAGGACTGCACGTCACCCATCAATTTCAGGGCAAACTCCGTGGAGAAAATACAGGTGTTTTGCGCCTGATCCTCTTTCAGAATATCAGCCTGTACCGTTCCTCTTACCTTGGAAATGGTCTCTGCTTTTATTTTTTCGTAAACATCCGCAGGCAATACCTGATCGCCGGTCACCCCGAGCAAAAGCAAGCCCAATCCATCATTCCCCTCCGGTAAATCTCCCTGATAAGCCGGACGTTCTACGCCTTTGGCTTCGTAGATAGACTTTATTTTGGCTTCGACCTCATCGACCAAGTCGTGTTCGCGGATGTATTTTTCGCACTGTTGATCAATTGCCGCATTCATATAAAAACCAAGCAGCATGGGCGCCGGACCGTTGATGGTCATACTGACCGAGGTCATCGGTGCTGCGAGATCAAAACCGGAATATAGTTTTTTAGCATCATCAAGGCAGCAGATGGATACCCCCGAGTTGCCAATTTTACCGTAAATATCCGGACGTTTATCAGGGTCGCTACCGTAGAGCGTTACCGAATCAAAAGCGGTAGAGAGTCGCTTAGCCGGCATACCCATGCTTAGATAATGGAAACGCCTGTTTGTCCGCTCAGGACCACCCTCTCCGGCAAACATTCGGGTAGGATCTTCGCCCGTCCGCTTGAATGGATAAAGCCCCGCAGTATAAGGAAAAGTACCGGGTACGTTCTCCTGAAGCATCCACTTCAATAAGTCTCCCCATGCTTCGTATTTGGGCAGTGCTATTTTGGGGATTTGCTGGTGAGCAAGAGAAGTGGTATGTGTCTTGATTTGAATCTCCTTGTTGCGCACCTTAAAGGTATAAACCGGGGCTGCATATCGAGCCATCTGGTCTTTCCAGTGCAGAATCAAATCCCAGTTGTGTGGGTCGAGATCCATTTTTACACGGTCAAATTCAGCGCGAAGCATTTTCAAAATATCGGTGTCCTCCTCTGTTCGAGGGGTCGTATCTGCCAGTCCGGCAGGCGATAAATCTACGCTGCCTTTGCTATAGTTGGCAATGGTCAGATACAGGCCGTATAGCTTTTGGGCAACGCGCATTTGTTGTGATACCCAATCGTCGTAAGCCCGGTTATTCTCCGCTATCTCGGATAAATATCGCACGCGGGCAGGCGGGATAATGTATTGTTTCTCGGACATTCCCGCTGTAATCTTGAAGTTGGATTTTAGGGGCGAATTGGTCTTTTCGTGGATTTCTTCCATCACTGCAAGGTAGAGATGATTTATTCCACTATCGTTAAATTGAGAAGCAATTGTCCCGAAAATGGGCAAATCATCGGGATTTTCATCCCACAATCCGTGATTGCGCTGGTATTGCTTTTTGACATCCCTAAGCGCATCAACTGCCCCCCGCTTGTCAAATTTATTGATGGCAATCAAATCTGCAAAGTCGAGCATATCTATTTTCTCCAACTGGGTAGCAGCCCCAAATTCGGGTGTCATCACATAGAGTGACACATCCGAATGTTCGGTAATTTCAGTATCCGATTGACCGATGCCGGATGTCTCGAGTATGATTAAGTCATACTCAGCCACCTTCAATACCTCTACCGCCTGCGCAATGTATTTGGAGAGTGCAAGGTTGGATTGGCGGGTGGCCAATGAGCGCATATAGACCCGCGGATTGTGAATGGAATTCATGCGTATCCTGTCGCCGAGTAAGGCGCCCCCCGTTTTTCGCTTGGAGGGATCGACGGATATAACACCTATGGTTTTATCGTCAAAATCAGTTAGAAACCGGCGGATTAGTTCATCTACTAGAGAAGATTTTCCGGAGCCACCTGTCCCTGTGATTCCCAAAACGGGAGTCTTGGAAGCAGCCGCCAGTTCATGGATTTTTTTCAATTCGTCATTGTGTAAATCAGGATAATTCTCTGCCGCTGAGATGCATTGCCCAATGCTCAAAGCATCATGTGCTTTTAAGGATGCTATATCTATCTTAACATCCTTGCCCGTCGGAAAATCACACTTGCTTATCAGGTCGTTAATCATCCCCTGCAAGCCCATTTTTCGTCCGTCGTCGGGATGGTAGATGCGGGTAATGCCATAGGCTTGTAGCTCTTCAATCTCGCTTGGTAAAATCGTACCGCCACCACCGGCGAATATTTTGATATGCCCCGCACCCTTTTCGTGGAGCAGGTCGTACATATATTTGAGGTACTCAATGTGTCCGCCCTGATAAGAGGTCATCGCAATCGCCTGTACATCCTCCTGAATGGCACAGTTGACGACTTCCTCCACGCTTCTGTCATGCCCAAGGTGGATGACTTCACAGCCCGAAGACTGAATAATTCTCCGCATGATATTAATAGCGGCATCATGCCCATCGAAGAGGGATGCAGCTGTCACAATCCGTATTTTATTAACGGCACGGTAGGGTGCTACTTTTACCATTGGCTTTATTTAATTGGCAATATTTAATGTGTAGAAGTTGCATAACCTTCCACAGTGCAAAGATAGGTAATTGTCTCCTTCCGTGGTACACTATAACGCAAGTTTCTTTTGTGAGATCGGCAGCAAGTTGACACCTTGCTGCCTTTTGGGCAGTAAGTTATCACCTTGCTCAACTTAGGAGCGCCTTCGTCTTAAATTGTCACCCTGTGGGAAACAGGGTGACAATAACACCGACATTACAACTTCAAAATCAAAAAAAAGATCAAAAAACATTGACTTTAAAAACAAAATGTTTTAATATTGCAGTATTATTTAAAACTTTTTGTTTAAAATATTATCTAATGTTTACAAATGCTACCTCGTTTTTACAGTTAATCAGCAAGCGAAATTGGTTCAGAATACTATTGGTTGTTATGCTGCTTTTAACACTATTGAAAAAAGATTTCAGTTTTCGGATTCAATTGCGGAATAAGATTGATACCGTTGCGCCCAAACAGGAATACAATCGGGAGACAGCCTCGCAAAAATCCGTCTTGTCCGATAACGGCAAAATAGCAGCATCCGAGGTGTTTAGCCTGAATCCCTTTGGTGCCGGAAATCAAAAGACAATGCAGGATCGCCTCTGGGAGGTCGATCGGAAGAAGCACCTCGCCTTCATTAAGCGCTTTAAAAAAGTGGCGAAATCCGAAGCGAAA
>JALVDO010000663.1 GCA_027008975.1 Saprospiraceae bacterium
CTCTTAGTTTTGTTTGAGCAAATTTAGTAAATATTGTCCATATCCGCTTTTTATATAGCGGTGTCCGAGTTTTTCCAGTTGTTCTGCATCAATAAATCCGGCATTGTAGGCGACTTCTTCAATACAGCCGATTTTCAATCCCTGCCGCTCTTCGATGACCTGAATGAATTGTCCTGCCTGCATGAGTGAGGCGTGTGTTCCCGTATCCAGCCAGGCAATTCCTCGTCCCAGTCGCCGAACTTTTAGCCGTTTGGCTTCAAGATAGTGCTTGTTAATGTCTGTTATTTCGTATTCACCGCGCTTGCTGGGCTTGAGATTTTTGGCGATTTCCACAACCCCATTGTCGTAGAAATACAAACCGGGGACAGCGAAATTTGACTTGGGATGCTGGGGCTTTTCCTCAATGGAAAGCGCATTAAATGCCTCATCAAACTCCACAACACCATACCGCTCCGGGTCGGACACCCAGTAAGCAAAGATGACACCGCCATCGGGGTTAATACTCGCCTTCATTTGCTCTTCAATCCCGGCACCATAGAAGATATTATCTCCCAAGATGAGTGCCACGGCATCCTCGCCAATAAATTCTTCCCCAAGGACAAAAGCCTGTGCTAATCCATTGGGTTCGTATTGGATTTTATAAGAAAACCTGCATCCCAACGCAGACCCATCACCCAAGAGTTCCCTGTATCCGGGCAAATCTCTTGGGGTCGAAATAATCAATATCTCGCTGATTCCTGCCGACATTAGTGTCGAGAGGGGATAGTAAATCATAGGTTTGTCATATACGGGCATCATTTGTTTGCTTATCGCAATGGTTAGTGGATGCAAGCGCGTGCCGGCGCCACCAGCGAGGATAATTCCCTTCATCTGCTTTAGTTTTTAATTGTTTTTAGCGCATGTTCTTTGACGACTTCCCGACAGGCATTATCCAGTAAAGAATATACCTGCTCAAAGCCATTGTCGTCCCAGTAAGGGTCGGGGACGTCTTTATTGGGGAGGTCGGTGTAATCTAATATTTTTTGGACTTTACTTTTTTCTTCGGTATTTGATGCCAGTGCGATAATGTCGTCGTAATTGGATTGGTCCATCGCTAGAATTAAATCAAAGTGGTCGAAGTCTTTTTTCGAAAATTGCCGTGCCCGCTGGCGGTCGATGGACAAACCGTGTTTTTTTGCCGTTGCTCTGGAACGCGGGTCGGGGGGATTTCCGATGTGCCAACTTCCAGTGCCGGCAGAATCGACTTCCCAGTCCAATCCTTCCTTGTCTATTACGTCTTGCATAATCCCTTCGGCGAGGGGCGAACGACAAATATTACCGAGGCAAACCATTAGTATTTTCATAATTTTTTTTTGTGTGTAAATGCTCATTCGTCAATGGTCAATATTTCCAGTAGTTCATCTAATGATTCAAAACTTTTATAACCTACTTTTTCCTCTGAACTACCTTCGAGGCAAATGCCGTCGGGCTGAAGCCTATTGATGATTTTATTAATATCTTCGCCGGTAAAGCTCAACTTTAGTAGGCAGGAATACCCTTTGATGATTTTGTTTAAATCCTCCGGCGAAATGGGATTATTATCCAGTAAATCATCCCATGAATAAAGAGCGAGGTCAATAACGAATCCATCGCAACTATCTACATTTTCTTCAAGCAGGGTAGTCAATGATTTCATATCCATTTTTGAGGGGTCAATCTTCTTAATAACGGGAATGGGCTCGTGAATGTTTTCGAGATTGCAATGAATGTCCACCTGAATAAAATCGGGATGGATGGTCTCGATAGCTTCATAATCAGAAGTTGTCAACTCGCCGGAAATTTCAAGTACGATTTTGACTCCGTCTAGCCATTCTATAATGGCTTGAATATCTTCGATGGACATCCCGGATGTGAGCGAAAAACCAATCCACTCTACTCCTGCTGCGGCAAAATACCTTGCATCGGTTAAATTTGTTATACTATCTGCTTTAACTTTCGTTTTTAAAAACATATATTTGTTGGCTGTATGAGGAGCAAAGATAATTATTATGAGCATGTTTACGAAGTAACTCGCCAAATTCCTAAGGGCAGGGTGTCCACTTATGGAGCTATTGCCGAATATCTTGGCTTGGGTTCTGCACGAATGGTTGGCTGGGCACTCAAGCAAAGTGGGGCTTTTGGCGTGCCCGCACACCGTGTCGTCAACAGCAAGGGCGTACTGACGGGACGACACCAATTTGCACATCCCGAAATGATGGAAACCTTACTTCGCGAAGAGGGCGTGGCTGTAGAAAATGACAAAGTCGTTGATTTCAAACGGCTTTTTTGGCATCCGGTTGAATCGGAGGGGTAGAAATTATGTAAATTTTTGGATAAATTGTACCCAATAGGGGTTATTTGGCTCTGTTTTGTAGTTTTTATACCCGAAAGGGTGTTTTTTGTGTGTAAATTGTTATATCTGTACCCGATAAGGTAAAATATTATGAATTTTGAAAAACATATACCGTTAAATGAGTTTGTCAGGAAAAAAAGAAAGTCACTTAAGATGACTCAAGTTGAAATGTCTGAAAAATCTGGTGTTGGGTTGAGGTTTGTAAGGGAATTGGAGCGGGGTAAAGAAACCCTAAAGATGGATAAAGTCAATCAGGTTTTAAGTTTGTTTGGCTACGAATTAGGTCCGGTTGTATCAGAAAGAAATATTGATACAGATGAAGAGGGCTAAAGTATATATGCATCAAAAATGGGCAGGAACGCTTACAGAAGATGAGCACGGCTATCATTTTGTTTACGAAAGGTCGTATTTGAAAATGTCGAATGCCGAACCAATTAGTTTAACACTTCCATTGACGGGAAAGAGGTATTCAAGTGATATGTTATTTCCTTTTTTTGACGGCTTGATTCCGGAAGGATGGTTATTGGATATCGCCCAGAAAAATTGGAAATTAGATATTAGAGACCGAATGAGCATTTTAATGATGACCTGTAGAGATTGTATTGGTGCAGTTTCAGTGGAACCTATTGAACAAAAAGAAAATGAGTAAATGCTTGTACTGTTATAAGGAGATTGTAGAAGAGGAATTTGCAAAATTTGAGTTTCACAAATCGTGCAGTAAGAAGTTTTTTGGAAAATCAATTCCGTTGTTGTTGGATTACAGACAGGAAGAGATGTTTGAGTTGGCAAAACAAGTGGTAAAAAGCCAGAAAACTGTTACGGGAGTACAACCTAAAATTTCATTGGGGAGCAAAAAAGTGTCTAACGATTTGAGAACGGAGAAACTCACGATTGTAGGTCTATGGGGAGCGTATATATTAAAACCTCAGACTGATTTTTGCAAGCAATTACCGGAAATTGAGGACTTGACCATGCACCTCGCTGAGTTGGCAAAAATCAATACGGTCAAACATTCTTTAATTAGATTAAAATCAGGGGAACTGGCGTATATTACCAAAAGAGTGGATCGGGCTGATGGCAGAAAACTACACACGGAGGATATGTGCCAACTGACAGAGAAACTAACAGAACATAAGTATCGGGGGTCTTATGAGCAAATTGCCAAAAGGATAAAACTATATTCTGCAAATCCCGGGTTAGATATCGTCAATTTCTATGAATTGGTGTTATTTTGTTTTCTGACTGGAAATAATGATATGCACCTGAAAAACTTTTCTCTTATGAAAGAGGTGGATTTAGGTTATCATTTAAGTCCTGCATACGATCTTGTTGCCTCTGAATTAGTAGTGGAAGAAGATGATGAAGAGCTGGTCATCCATTCAACTAACTGCCCATACCAAATCTACTCCTTATTTTTATTATTCTGAATCTTGTTCAGAAGCAGTGCGGCTTTCATCATGAAGTCATCGTGATGCTCGGTATATTCGTTATAGACCATTAGCAGGCGAGCTGCGTCAAAAGCTGCCGATTTTGGAAGAATTTGTCGAGCAGCGATGGGGTGGAGCCAGTATTCCAAATTGTTAGAGCGCAGGTAAGAACTATCGTAATCAAAACCGCTGACAACGCTAAGCTTGTTTAGGGAGAATAAGTATTCGGTCTCTTTATTTAGGTCTTTTTGGATGTCGATAACGTTGATTTTGTCAAAATTGGCACCACTTTTTTCGCATAAAAAGACGTCTCTTCGTCCGTCGAAAACAACCATGTCTCTAAAACGGTATTTGGAAAACACCTTCTTCAAGAAGCTCCTAATCCAGTTTTTGGAAGGGCGAAGTTTGTCGAAAGCGGCCTGAAGCTCCGTTTCTCCAAGCTGGAAATCTTCCTGATATGGACGGCGTCGTCTGGTCTTCATATTGAAGACCTCTTTGACACGATCAACGGTGTGTCCAAGAGCATCAACTTTGGCATAGACGTTGATGATGTCCACATCTGTGTTGTTAATCCATGTTTCTAAGAAAATACGCTTAGTGTCCTGCTCAAAGACGAGGAGGGCTATTTCGCTAATAGCGTAAAAATTAGGGTAGCCCCCATTGATGTTTCCGTATTTTAATTCGAGGAATGCTATGTTTTTGCTCACGGTATTGAATTGTAGTTTATAATCGGGAAATAAAAATCCACATACATTTTTCGTTTTGTGGCAGCTGTATTTAAAAACGGTTTTTAACAATAAAAAACAGCTACACCAACTTTTCAAAGCGCAATTTAATAACTAATATTAATATGAGCGCAATTTTTAATACAAAAATTTAATTTTAAGGGGTTAAATCCTATTCTTAAAAGATAAAATGACCATCCTGATAAATTTTTTCTCCATCTGCCCATATTTCTCCTCCGTTTTGCATGCCGGCTATCATGTCCCAATGGACACTCGATTTGTTCTTACCTCCGGTCTGTAAGTAGGACTGCCCCAGTGCCATGTGGATGGTACCTCCTATCTTTTCGTCAAATAAAATATTTTTGGTGAAGCGATTGATAGAGTAATTGGTGCCAATAGCTGCTTCTCCAAATCTTCTTGCCCCTTCAATAGCCATTGTTCTATCTAGGAAATCCTGTCCTCGTTTGGCTTCCCATTTTTCTACATAACCGTCTTTTACCCACAAGGTGACCCCTTCAACTTCGTGTCCCTGAAAGATAGCAGGGTAGGAGAAGTGAATGACGCCATTGACCGAATCCTCGACAGGAGAGGTATAAACTTCACCGGATGGCATATTAGTTTGCCCGTCGGAATTCATCCAGATACGTCCTTTGGTAGAAAATGATATGTCGATTCCCTCTCCTTTATATTGTACCGATTCACGGCTATTCAGCAGGTCGACAATGGCCTGTTGATCGCTCCTAACTTGCAACCAGCTTTGGATTGGGTTGTCACCAAATAATTTACATGCTCCGAAGACAAAATTTTGGTATTCCTCCAACGACAACCCTGCTTCCTGTGCATTTGCCTGCGTTGGAAACTGGCAAAGGTTTCGTTTCAAGTTACGGGTGGCAGTACGCTCAAAGTACTTTTGTGAAAGATTCGCAAGCGCAGCGCTTCTTTTCGCCGCATTTTCAGCAGGGATGTTTTGCTCTTCCCGCAGATTGAATGGTGCCCTGATGAAAAGATATGCGTCAAATTCGTTGACGGCTCTTTCGTAAAGTGTTGGCACATGCCCCAATTGTGTATCATTACCTTCTGTCATCAGTATCCGCCCTTGCTCTGAAAAACTCAGCATCGTTTCTGCGATTCCTCCGGCTTTTAGGGTTTCGCGATAGACTTCTTTGACCAATGGTTCCGCTAGTGTTGTCGTTCGGATTAAAAGTTTTTCGCCGGGCTGAATTTCAAGGCAATATTGTACTAATAATTGGGCATATTTGTTTAGAATCGTTCGCATGATTACCATCTTTTTGCGTGATAGGGATACCTGATTTGGTACTGTTCTTTGATCATGGCGGTCAATTGCTCCCTTAGTTCGGGGATGTTTTCGCCCGTAATGGCCGATACGAAGATGTTTTCACATTCATAAGTAGTCTTTAATTTCTCTTGGATTTCTCTTTCTATATCATCTTTGATTTCTTGCTCGAGATAATCATCGTAATATTTTTTTCGATACAAATCTATCTTGTTAAATACCATCAAAGTGGGCTTCTCTTGTACTTCAAGGTCTTTTAGCGTTTTATTGACGGTGATGATTTGGTCTTCATAAGCCGGGTGGGCAATATCAATGACATGGATTAAAATGTCGCTTTCGCGGACTTCATCGAGGGTTGATTTGAAGCTTTCGATCAGATGGTGGGGTAGTTTGCGAATAAAGCCCACCGTGTCGGAAAGTAAAAAGGGCATGGCACCCCATACGACCTTCCTGACGGTTGTGTCTAGTGTGGCAAATAATTTGTTTTCGGCAAAAACATCAGATTTTGTCAATAAGTTCATTAATGTTGACTTACCCGCGTTGGTGTACCCAACGAGGGCGACTCGGATTAGCTCTCCTCTGTTCTTTCGGCGGGTACTGTTTTGGAGGTCGATTTTTTGCAATTTCTTTTTCAGGCGGGATATTTTGTCCCTGACTATACGCCTGTCGGTCTCTATTTCCTGCTCTCCCGGTCCCCTCATTCCGATACCACCACGTTGCCGTTCGAGGTGCGTCCAAAGCCCTCTCAGTCGTGGGAGCAAATATTGCATTTGTGCCAATTCAACCTGTGTTTTCGCCTGAGCGGTTTGCGCTCTTTCTGCAAAAATATCTAGAATTAGGGTACTTCGGTCGATGATTTTTACTTTAAGGGCTTCTTCTAGAATAGCGGTCTGCTTTCCACTTAAATCGTCATCAAAGATGACCATGTTTATATCCTCGTGGCGGTCGATGTAATCCTTTATTTCAAGCAATTTGCCGGAGCCTATAAAAGTCTTGGGATTAGGAGAATTGAGTTTCTGTATAAAAATTTTTTTACATTCTGCTCCAGCTGTTTGTGCCAAAAAAGCCAATTCGTCAATGTATTCATTGACTTGTTCTTCCGTTTGATTTTGTTGTATCAACCCGACTAGTATGGCAAATTCCTTATCTTTTTTTAGACCGGACTTCGATTTGCTGCCTACATTCCAATTGTCACTCATTAATTGTGTTTAATGTTAATATCCACTATTACTAGGCACCAACAAGATTCGGAAATAAAAGTTCCCCATTATACCCAAATATTTTGCTCTACCCAAAAATGAATAATATCCTCAATGGTCTTACAGAATGCCACGTAATCCAGCGGTTTGGTGACGAAGCCATTGACACCCATTTCATAACACTCCCGAATATCGGAAGGAGCCGAAGAACTGGAAAATAAAACAACCGGAACGTACCTTAGAATAGGATTCTTGCGTATTTCTGTGAGCATCTCTTTCCCATTTAGTTTTGGGAGATTATAATCTAACAGAATAACAGCGATATCCTCGAGTGAATTATCTTTGCTGTATTCCAATAAGTCCATGCCGGAATCAAACTGGATAAATTGATAGGGTGTATCCATCTTTTCGAGGACAAACCTGACCAATTGCACATCTCCCATATTGTCCTCTACGAGAATTATTTTTTTATCTAAATTCATTACGACTATTGTTTAAAGTAAAAGGGTATTCAACTAAAACTGGCTGAATAAGCGCGAACAAGGTAAGCGTTTTTTGCAAAAAAGAGAAATTTATAGGTTGCTTTTTTGACAACAATAATTAAAATCTTACTTTAAACTACCCTTCCAAGGTGTTTCCTTAAATAATTCAGAGCGATACCCATTCGCTTTTCAACTGCTTTTTGCGACAAGCTAAGTCGCTCTGCTATTTCCTTATAAGTCAATTGATCAAACCTATTCATCAGGAAAACTTCCCGACTATTATCCGGCATAGCGGCAATAATACGCTCTAACCTTTCCTTATACTCCTCCATTTCCAGCTCAAAATGAGGCGTCTCTGACGTTGCCAATGTCGGCCGTGCTATCAACTGGAAGTTTTGTCGCACCTTTTCATGTCGGACTTTATCGATAAAAAGATTCCCGGCGACAGTATATAAAAAAGATTTTGCTTTCGAGAATGGAACGTCTTTGCACCTTTGCCAAAGCCTTAAGAAAGCATCTTGAACAATATCTTCAGACAAAGAAATGTTGCCACTTTTGCTGTAAGCAAAGCGATACAATGCCGTCGCATAACGATTAAAGAGGTCATTATAAACCGACTCTTCGCAAGCATTCTTTTCTTCTTCGAGCATAACCTTGTCTGAACTATTTTTTACTCAATAAAACATCCCCCGTCATTTCCTTTGGTCGTTCTATTCCCATCAAAAACAAAACTGTCGGCGCAATATCAGCTAATTTTCCGTTTTTGATGGTGTATTTATCCGCATTTTTGCTAATAAAAAAACAGGGGACGGGATTCATCGTATGTGCTGTATTCGGCGTACCATCGGGGTTTATCATCGTATCTGAATTGCCGTGATCGGCAATGACAATGGCTTCGTAATCGTGTGCCAATGCCGTTTCTATCAAGCGCTTCAGGCATCCGTCCACTGTATTTGCAGCTTTCATCGCAGCCTGAAAATCACCGGTGTGCCCGACCATATCCGAGTTGGC
>JALVDO010000664.1 GCA_027008975.1 Saprospiraceae bacterium
TTCACGGTTGGGAATAGTTCTCCCCTTACGCCAACAGTTGATGTTTTTGATGACCATTTGGCTGTAGCCGAATCTTACGCTGGTTATCAATGGTATTTGGATGAGGAATTACTGCCCGATAGTACCAATGCTACCATTTTTTTTACAGAGTCAGGGGATTATTCCTTGGAGGTGACCAATGAGCAGGGGTGTACAGCTTTCTCTGACCCTGTTACCGTCATTGTGCAGGCCGTCTCTTATCCTGCCGGTATTGTCCGTCTTGATTTTATTCCCAATCCCACCAAAGATTATTTTCAATTGAGGATGGAAGGAACGGGAGATTTAGAGGCTACTGCCAGAATACTTGACACCAATGGTAGGGTCATTCATACTTTCACCATTGAAGGTAACAAATTATTTACAACTCAAATAATGAGCAAAGAGTGGGCTCCGGGGGTTTATTTTGTCATATTCCAAACGAATAAAGGCCATTTTTATAAAAAAGTAATTAAACAATAATATCTTAGCCATCCTATTTACAATTATTCATCTAAATAAATTAACAAGTATGAAAAAAACGATTACAAAATTTACTCTTTTATTATTGGGAATGCTTCTCGTCAATGTTTCTATTGAGGCGCAGGAATTACAATGTATTATTTCATTGCCATCAGGTGATATTAGCGTTCCTGTTGGTTCGCCAGCTTCTGATTTTGGAGGTGTTATGGAAGCGGGAGAATCAGTTTCAGGCGTTGTTGTGCCCGTTATGTCGGATCCAACCGGTGACAATACAGCGGAGATGGGTTGTGACACCATCGTTAACGGTGATGCGGTGATGGGAAACGTTGCTTTGATTCAGCGAGGTGGTTGTTTCTTCAGTGACAAAGTTTATCGTGCTCAGAATGTAGGAGCAATTGCTGCAGTCATCTGTAACCATACTCCGGGAGCCGGTGTGCTTAATATGGGATCAGGTGGGGATTACGCGGGTTCTGCGGTTATTCCATCAGGTTTTATTTCGTATGAAGATTGCGCAATGGTTACCGCTGCTATTGAGAATGGAGATGAGGTGAGGATTACACTTCGCAAGCCGAATTTGTATAACGGCGTCAGCGCCTTTGCAAAGCAAACACCACTTTCTCAGATATTGCCTTTGGATAGCCTTTCTGTTTCGTTTTCCAATACGGGTGATACGATTATTCCCGATGCACTATTCACACTCAATATCACTGCGCCAAATGGTGATGTATTCACCTCAACCAATGGTGGAGAAATTCCTGCCGCTTCTGCTGTCTCAGCGGGATTTGAATCTTATACACCGGAAGAATTGGGTCGCTATGAAGTAGAGTTTTTTAGTAATGTTACCGCAGATACAATCCGGGATTTCTTTATGATTACCGAGCACACATGGGCATTGGATGATGACTCCTTTGAAGGGACGGCAGGAGTATCTAACGAGACTTTTGTGATGGATGGTAGCAAATACGATATGGGGTCATACTATTTGACCGGAGATGCCGGAGCGATTGTGACACACGCCGGATTTGCGATTGGCAATGCTGCCGAGATAGCGACGGGCAACCCTGATGCCGACGCCTTTACGATGTTATTGTATAAAGTAGGTCCGGATGTAGCGGGAAACACCAGTACGTATGATGGCTTTTTTGAGTTGGTTGGTTTTGGTTTTACTTCTATTGATGGTACAGAAGCACAGGATGAAGTACAGGTCGTCCAGTTGGATGATCAATGGGCATTGGAAGCAAATGAGGATTATTTAATGGTCGTTAGCTACGATGGTTCGCTTGCAGGCACCGGTATTTGTCCGCGATATACTACGGGAGGTGCAAGCGTTTACCCGCTATATGGCACGACGGTCTTTACCGACCGACTCTATATGGGAGGCTTTATTGGCGGGCCGAATGGCGTTGTCAGAATGTACGAAGAAGGAGAATTTGAGTTTGTGAAGACAGAAAATGTGTTTTTGGATAAATCCAAAATAGCACTTTCACCTAACCCCGTATCTACTTCTTTGAATGTTAATTTTGACTTAGACAAACAGGCAGAGCAAGTTGATATACGAATTATTAATATCCAAGGACAGACACTCAAGCGTCAGACTTTAGAGAACGTCTTTAAAGGAGATTATAAAGTTGATGTTAGCACCCTTGCTGCCGGCTCGTAC
>JALVDO010000665.1 GCA_027008975.1 Saprospiraceae bacterium
TCACGACGAACTACCCATCACAATGTGTGCCATGATGCCCGAGATCAACCAATTCCTGCGCAAAGCCAACGGCAAGCTCAACCTATGGACACTACCCGGATTTTTCATGAGAAGATACTGGCCACGGAAAAAAATCATCAAAGGTGTCGCCTTCGGTGTTCACCCTGATTATCGGAATAAGGGCGGCATTGCCATTATCGCTGATTATCTTTATCCCCACGGCAATAAATACTACCACAGTCTGGTATTGACTACCATACGCGGGCACAATACGAAGATGGTTAAATCCGTATTAAAATTGGGTGTCAAGGTGAACAAGGTACACATTGCTTATCGCAAAATATTGGATACAGAAATTCCGTTCGAGGCATTTCCGTTTTATGAGGTGTGAGAAATGTAATGTAAAGGTTGACAATCAAAGTAAAAGCTCTTAACTTTACGGTCGTAATATTGATAAAGTAATTATTCCGTATTTTGGATACGGCAAGATGCGACCCATGTCAGACCTCAAAACAGTAGAAAAAATTCTTCGGCTTATTCGCCTGTTAAATACCCCTCCGGCGAAAACTGCCGACCAACTCAGACGGCGACTCGGTGCCGAAACAAGCCAGAGCGCCATCTACCGCTATATTAAACTGTTGAAAAAAATCGGCTATCCGGTCGAAACGGATGAGCAACACCGCAAGTATATCGCCTTTTCTGCTGCTCCTGGCAAAGGAGTGCTTGTAGCCGAAGAGCTGGACTACATTATTGACACACTACAAAAAACAGCAGTTGACGACCAAATGAAAACTGCCATTCTACACAAGCTCAACCGCAATTTGTCCCTCATCCCATTGGCAGATGTCCTCCCACAGTTACACATCAGCAAAATGCTGGAGCTTACCAATATCGCCATCGCCCAAGGGTGGTGTATGATTATAAAAGACTATCACTCCATATCGAGCAATAGCGTTAGAGACCGGCATGTGGAACCTCTCGAAATCACACGGGACAATCGATACCTCATCGCCTGGGATCTAGATATTGACAGACAAGGACAATTCAAAATAGAGCGAATTGCCAGCATAGAACTACTAGAAAAAGAACCCGTTTCCGGACAAAGAATGGCAACCCCAATGGACTTTTTCGGACTGACAGGCACAGAATGGAAGCAGGTGCGCATCAAACTCGGAAACATGGCTCACCACTTACTTTCAGAGGAATTCCCCCTCACTCGCCCTCACATTAGAAAAATAAAAGACGCTTATTACTTCGATGGCCCCGTTTTAAGTTGGAAAGGCATCGGTCGATTTGTACTCGGACTACCCGGCGAATTGGAAGTCATCGCACCGGAAGAATTCAAAGAATACCTCCGCGAAAAGTTAAAAAATAGCACTTTGTAGAAAAAATCCCCCTTTTTTTATGCATTCCCACTATTTGGGAATAGGGTGGGGTAATTTTGTGGGTGTGAAAAAGGGAACAAGCAAGGATTTACATAATTATTAATAATTTATCACCACACAGGAATGATTAAACAATAATTCAAAGAACATGCAAGACAGAGCTATAATAGAAATAGGAAGACTAAAGGCTATGCAGAAAAACAAGCCCTACCAGGATTTCATCGAAAACCTTTTCCCCGGGAAAAACTATGATATTATTTTAGCTGTATTTGATTTTTCTAAGTCCGGACAGGAGGTGGAATGTCATTTTGAGAAAGTAGATATTGTAAAAGCGAGCGAGAAAAATTACCAAAAATTTGCTTACCGCAAAGGCTCTGCGAGAGGAGGAGATATAACATTTACAACCAAGTTTGGAGATATTCATAAAAAATTTAGGACTTTCTATCCCAAGCAGGTTAAAGACATTATAGCTTTCGCAAAAGCAAACGAAGAAGAAGAGGAAGCAGGGATTTTCATGGCATTGGATACTTGTCTAAAAAAACACGGGGAAACAATTAAAACAAAATTGCAAGAATTGTACGAGACATTGGACAAAAGACAGCAAACGAGCTCCGGATTTAGCATCTTATTTAATGGACTACCGGAAAAAACGTATTTAGAAGACTTCAACAGCATTCAAAAACTCCTCCTCAAAGTTGGTACATCAGGGAAATCCGAAAAATACAAGGTAATTTCTGAAGGTCACGATGAGTTATGCTCTATCTGCATGGAG
>JALVDO010000666.1 GCA_027008975.1 Saprospiraceae bacterium
ATCGGTTGGGGGCTGTTTATCCTTTTAAATACCTTAATCCAGGCATGGATTAGGGATGTGCGCTTGTCTGCCGTATTTACCAGCATAAGCCTTGGGATAGTCCTCTATCTGTTTTCCATCGGATTCAGAAATTACATTCACCAACACCAGTGGATTGATTGGTCGCCGAAGCGCCTGATTATACCCGTAATCGCAGCCGTTGTGATTATGACTTTGATGGCAGATGTGGTAGTGGTGCTATTGATTCTGCTATCCAACTGGTTCTTTGGCGAAAACGATCGTATTACTTTCGGGGTGCTTTTCGCAAATTTTATTAATATCAGTCTGGTTTACTTCCTGTGGTCAGCCATTTATTTTGCTTATCAGTATTTCAAAAGGTACAACAAATCGGAGGTGGAAAAACTGGCGCTCCAACTACAGGTAAAAGAGGCTGAACTCGGGGTGTTGAAGTCGCAAATTAATCCTCATTTCATGTTCAATGCACTCAATAACATAAGGGCATTGATCTTGGAAAATCAGGAGCAGGCACGAACCATGCTGACGCATTTATCGGATATTTTGAGGTATGGGCTTTCCTATACAAAGTCCGAAATGGTCTCTCTGGAAAGTGAGTTGGAGATTGTTCGCTATTACTTCGAGTTGGCGTCTATTCAATACGAAGATCGCTTGCATTACTCTATTGAAGTGCCGGACGATTTACGACAAAAAAGGATTCCGCCCATGCTGATACAGCTACTGGTTGAAAATGCCATCAAACACGGAATTTCTATCCTGCCGCAGGGTGGAAATGTCGGTATCAAAGTGATGAGAAATGGAGCCGAAATCAAAATCGTTGTAACGAATACCGGAAGCCTTCGCCCATCAGGTGCATCTACCGAAAAGTTGGGATTGGGATTGGCGAATATCAGGGAGCGCCTTCGTTTATTATACAATGGCAGAGCGGGGTTTAGATTGGTACAGCAAGGCGGTGAAGTTGTTGCCGAAGTCATTTTACCGGATTCAATGTAACAGGAATAATTATGAACGCAATCATTATAGAAGATTCTCGCTTGGCGCGAATGGAGTTGAAAAATCTGCTCAAGGCACATCCTGAAATAGTGGTTGTCGCCGAGGCTGGCAATGCAGAGGAAGCGCTGATCGAGATACAAAAACATGCGCCTGAACTCTTGTTTCTCGATATTCAAATGCCGGGAAAAAGTGGCTTTGAACTGCTGGAGGCGCTGGATGATGTCCCTATGGTGATTTTCACGACAGCCTATGACGAGTACGCCGTCAAGTCCTTTGAATACAATGCGCTGGATTACCTACTCAAACCCATCAAGGAGGAGCGTCTTGCCAAGGCTGTTGAAAAGGTGCTTCAAACCAATCTGCCGGAGCGTTCTGCTCAATCCATTTTAGATGAGAGCAGGCAGGTGTTCGTCAAGGATGGAGAAAGGTGTTGGATGGTGCGGCTCAGCGACATCCGTTTGTTTGAGGTCTATGGCAATTATACCCGCATCTTCTTCGGTAAGAACAAACCATTGATACTAAAATCCTTAAACTCAATGGAAGCACGCCTCGACTCTTCGCAATATTTTCGCATCAATCGCCAACAAATTGTCAATCTGAAATGGGTTGAGAATGTCGAGCCTTGGTTTAATGGTAAACTGAAATTGAAGTTGCGCGATGGAGAAGCGGTAGAGGTGTCTCGCCGGCAAGCTTCCAAGCTAAGGACATTGCTTAGCTTTTAGTTTCCAAGCCATTTCTTGAATTCCTGAACCCGCTCTCTTGCTACGATAATCGTCTCGTCTTTGAGTACGTCTATTTGTATTCGCAGGCGGCTGTTGGAGTACGAAATAATCGTTTTGCAAGCGTGGATGGGGATAATGTATTTACGGCTGATTCTGAAAAACAGATTGGGGTCGAGTAGTCCTTCCAATTGTTCCAGAGAGTGGTCGAGGATAAATTTTCGTCCGGTATTGCTGATGACAAAGGTGGATTTCTCGAAAGAGTAAAAGGCCATTATCTCATGAACGGAAATACTGGTTATTTTGTCTCCAACTTTGACCATGAAGCGGGATTTGTATTGCTTTTGTTGTCCCAAAAGCGCCTCTGCAAGTAGTTTGATGTCTGTTGCCGATGTTTGTGGCGAAAGTGACTTCCCTTTTT
>JALVDO010000667.1 GCA_027008975.1 Saprospiraceae bacterium
GGAATTGTTTGGATAATAAAAAAAACCCTCACAAACGAAAGAATCGCTTGGAGGGTCAAAGTCATCCCTATGATTATAAATCTTTATTTCAATTTGAGGTTTTGGAGAAAAAGTACTCCTTTTAAAATTTTTCGCAAGATATAAGTTTTTTTTTAAACGAACAAATACTACCTTTATTTTTTTAAAAATAATCAGTATTTTGCTTATGAATAGAATAATTTTAACATTTTTGGTCATTTTTCTTGCAAAAACGACTTTGTCCGCTACCGAAGGGATGTGGCTGCCTTTACTCCTCAACGACCTCAACGAGGCCGAGATGCAATCCCTCGGAATGAAGATGACCGCCGAGGATATCTATAGTGTCAATCACGGAAGTCTCAAGGATGCCATTGTACATTTTGGTGGTTTTTGTACAGCAGAAATCATCTCCAACGAGGGGCTATTACTGACCAATCACCATTGTGGATATGGAGAGATACAAAGCCATTCCAGCCTCGAAAACAATTATATCGAAGATGGTTTTTGGGCTGCGACCCAAGCCGACGAACTTCCCAATCCCGGATTGTTCGTCACCTTCATTGTAAAAATAGAAGACGTCACCAAAAAATGTCTCAAAGGAGTAAACGACGAGATGTCTGAGAAGGAACGACAATCCCAAATCGATAAAAATATCGAAGCCATTAAAAAAGGTTACACACTCAAAGCCTTCGAAAAAGTCATGATTAAACCCTTCTATAAGGGCAATCAGTTCTTTCTCTTTCTGACGGAGACCTTCAACGACATTCGGCTTGTTGGCGCACCGCCTTCCTCCATCGGAAAATTTGGTGCAGATACCGACAACTGGGTTTGGCCCCGTCATACGGGTGATTTTTCCATGTTTCGCATCTATGCCAATAAAGACAATCAGCCTGCCGAATACTCCCCGGACAATATCCCCTATCAGCCCAAGCATTTTCTACCCGTTTCGTTGGATGGCGTTGAGGAAGATGATTTCACACTCGTATTTGGCTTCCCGGGTCGCACCAACGAATACCTGCCCGCTGTCGCCATTGACCTACAGGCTAACCAAATCAACCCCATTCGCATCCGAATCCGCGACCAGTCGCTCGACGTACTGGACAAAGCCATGCGCAGCAATCCTACCGCCCGCATCCAATACGCCTCCAAGCAGGCGAGGATTGCTAATGGATGGAAAAAGTGGAAGGGCGAAACGCTCGGTATCCAAAAGACCCACGCCATCCAAGAGCGAAGAAAAATGGAGCAAGAATTCCAGTCACGCGTCCAAAAAAAGAAAAAATGGCGAAGGCAATACTCGCCATTACTAATGGATTTCGAGAAGACTTACGAGGAGGTTCGCCCCTACGCCACCAGCAGAGAATACATCTTTGAGATTACGAGGCGAAACAATGAATTGCTCAACCTCGCCAGTATTTTCAGAAGTTACAGGGCGATGTATCAGTCGGGTGGGCTAGATGCCATCAAGGACAGGCTCCCGCGGTTGATTAACTACCTCGAAGGGTATTACAAAGACTTCTCACCGGAGGTCGATCAGAAGATATTTGCACGATTGGTAAAGATTTATGATCAGGCACTCCCCGCCAACCATCAATCGACTTTCGTCAAATCAGAGATTGCTTTCGCAAAAAAAGACTTTAATAGCCTAGCACAGAAGGTTTACGCCCAAAGCATCATTTCCAAGGGAGATGCCGTCCTGAAATTATTAAAAAACGACCCGGAGAAATTCTTCAAATCCATAGACGGGGATTATGGATTCCAGTTTCTGAATAGCATCATGGAAGTGGCGGAGCAGGAGGTTTTCGCCCCCTACAACAAACTGCAGGAAAAGCTCAACCGCCTACAGCGAATATATATGAAAGCGCTCATGGAAGTATTCCCCAAGCGCAGGTTTTATCCCGACGCCAATAGTACCATGCGCGTCACCTATGGGCAGGTAAAGGGGTACGAACCAAGAGATGCCGTCAATTATAAGCCGGTTACCCACCTCGAAGGTATAATGGAGAAATACGTGCCGGGCGACTACGAATTCGATGTGCCTGCCAGACTCCGCACCCTTTTCGAGGAGAAAGATTACGGACCATACAAGGATAAGGATGGTAAAATGCCCGTTTGCTTCCTCG
>JALVDO010000668.1 GCA_027008975.1 Saprospiraceae bacterium
GAAAAAGCCGAACTGACTTTTACGGCGCAAGGTTTTGATAGCTACAAATGGAGTCCGCACGATTATTTGGACTGCTTTGATTGCTCGACCGTCCACCTGCGCCCTGATTCCGGTATTACGTACGTTATCACCGGAGAAAAAGCACCCGGCTGCTTCAGCAAAGACACCCTCCACATCGAGGTTATTCCAAATGATTTAATTATGCAACTACCGGAGGATACCAGTATTGTACTCGGCGATTACTACCAAATGTCGCCCTACACCAATGCTGGTCAAATCGCTTCCGTCCAGTGGTCACCATCGGATAATCTTTCATGTATAGATTGCCTAATGCCTATTGCCAGTCCGCTACAAACAACGGAATACACGGCCATGGTTGTGGATACCAACCATTGTACTGCCATCGATGAAATCCTGATTTACGTTCGGAAAGACAATCCCCGCGTGTTTATCCCCAATGCCTTTAGCCCGAATGGCGACCAAATCAATGATTTACTTTTTGTGAATGCCGGAAATGATGTGTCAAAAGTTGTCACGTTCCGGATTTTTGACCGCTGGGGGGATATGGTTTTTTCAAAAAAAGACTTCCTTGCCAACGATTCTGCATTTGGTTGGAATGGTACTTACAATGGGAAAAAGCTAAACGCCGGCGTTTTCGTTTATTATGTGGAAGTCGAATTAATTGACGGGACAAGACGCGTATTAAATGGAGAGGTTTTGCTCGTCAGGTAGATTCCTTACAGGGGTGTATTGACCAAGCTGACCAGAGCCTGTTTGACTTTTTCTCAAGTATTCCGTATTTTTAGCCTAAAATGCTATGTTAAAATCTATTTTTGTCCGGTCTTTGTTGCTAGTTTTTACGCTATTCCAACTCTGTTCTTCTTCACCTCCGACCGATTTAAATAAGGGGCTTATTGCTTATTATTCTTTTAATGATTGTAAGGCACACAACTTGGTTGGCGACGATGGAGATGGTATCTTTTTCGGTGATATTGACTGTTGGTGCGGTATCGAGGGAAATGGCTTATTATTGGATGGACAAAATGACTATATTGAGTTTCCCGGGAGCTTAAACAGGGCGTTCAACGTTCAAGATTTCACCATTAGCTTCTACGTCAAATCCGAAAATACGTCTATCTTTCCAAGTAGCTTGTTTTCCAAGCGGGAGCAATGTGATTTAAACCAAATGTTAGATATACAATTCAGCCCTCAATATGGACGGTTTCCAACTTTTTTTCACGAAAGTGAAGTCCGGTATTTCAAAGACTTAACGCCAAGCGTAGATAGTCTGCAGTGGGTACATTATGTATTGGTTCGGGAGGGATTCAGAGCTCAGACGTACATTAATGGAGTTTTGCAACGTGAGAGTTTCAAGTGCAGAGGTGTTGATATTAGTAACGAGGCTATTTTTTCTTTTTCAAACAGCCCCTGTATTGGGAGCGGACGCATCCGAAGGTTTAAGGGGATTTTGGATGAACTGAGGATTTACGACCGGGCTTTGTCGCAAGCTGAGGTTTCGGATTTATATGCTTTACATCCCGTTGACCGAGCCAATCCGAATTGTTTATCTGCCATCGAAAAAAATACTCGCCGGGATTTGCTTACAAAAGAAGAATCGGTTTACCTTTGCCAAGCAAAAAATTGAAACCACAAAAATTTATTTAAATATGTTTGGAGATTTAATGGGTGGAATGGAGGAAAAGCAAAATGCACTCCATGAAAAATTATCAAAAACCCTTGTGCAGGCATCTGCGGGAGATGGGGCGGTGACGGTAACGGCAAATTGCGTTCGCCAAATAACGGATATTTCCATCGATGCAGAAAAAATGCAGGATGTCGAAGAGATGGAAGACCTAATACTCGTCGCCGTCAATGAAGCATTGGAAAAAGCAATGATTATCGAGACAAACGAATCGCAATCCCTCCTCAACGATATGCTACCCCCCGGCATGGAAGATATGCTCGGTGGATTAATGTAAAAATCGTTTTTCTGAAATCGTACGCTCAACAACTCAATAACGACAAAATTATAATATACAGACTTTCCCTGCGTTTGGATAAGACAAATTGATTATAAATGAAGAATATCATTCAGCGAATACTCCCTCTTTTTTTGGTAGCAATCGGATTTGTTGTCG
>JALVDO010000669.1 GCA_027008975.1 Saprospiraceae bacterium
GGATAAATTTTGTCGGGGTCAGAAAGCATTGGCTTGTTTGCCTCGAATATTTCCGGATAGCGCATCGGGTCGCCATAGACTTCTTTAGCAATTTTGGAGAGGGTATCTCCTCTTTTCACTTCGTGGAAGATAGACTCCGGCTCCGGATTAGTTACGGAGATATTGTCTTGTACCGCACTAACACCCGCGACGTTTCCAAGGGTTAAAATGATTTTTTCGCGATCGGCGTTGGTCATTGTGGAGCCATCGACAACAACACAAGTACCCAACTCAATAGCGAGATTGGAAACGGGAATGCCTAAACGATTGACCTCCGCTAATAGTTCTTCAATTTGCTGCTCTTCGGCTGTTTTGACAGCTACTTTGATTTCAGGAGTTTCTTCTTTCTTTTTGAATAGCTTTGCTCCTGCATTTTTAATAAATGAAAATAATCCCATTTTTTATATTTTTTTGGTTGATAATTAAAAGCGCAATGTAATTCTTTTTTTTTGAACTACCATACCTATTGACTTGCTATTTTTTGAAAAGTCACTATTCTATTTCCCCGCTTTAGCGGTTATCGCCAATTTGGATAGTTTTCTAGCCTTTTTAATCAATTCAATCATTTCCTGACGATACCTTTTTTGATCTTTGCCTTTTGCAGATTTTGCCAATTGCAATAAATCGCTCCAGGTAGCATGACCTTTGTATTTAGAATCCCTTAGTATTAACCCGAATTCTGCGGCAGCAGCTGACCAACGGAAATTATCGGAGGTTGTGGATTCTGAGCCATCGTCTATGACTGTTTCTTCCAATAAAATGCTTTGTCTGCCTTCCGGTTTTTTGTATCTGAACCTGATGGAAACCCAGTCATCACCCCCGATGGTATTATCTATTGCCACGGCTGATTTTGTTTCGGCAAGGTAAGGGCTTTCCACTCCGGCAGGGATGATTTCGTAAAGCGCGGTAACGGTGTGTCCGGCACCTAACTCTCCGGCATCTTTTTTGTCATCATCAAAATCTTCGTTGGCAAGCATTCTGTTTTCGTATCCGATAAGGCGGTATCCTGCCACTTTTTGAGGATTGAATTTCAGTTGTAATTTGACATCTTTGGCGATGGTGAAAAGCCCTCCGAATTCGCTGATGAGTACCTTTTTGGCTTCCATAATATTGTCGATATAGGCATGGTTGCCATTTCCTTTATCGGCGAGTTTTTGCATCTTTGCATCCTGATAATTCCCCGTTCCGAAACCTAATACGGTAAGGAATACACCGCTGTTGCGTTCCTTCTCGATGAGTTTGATAAGGTCGTCGTCGTTACTGATCCCTACATTGAAGTCGCCGTCTGTAGCGAGGATAACGCGATTGTTCCCTCCTTGAATGAAGCTTTTTCGCGCCATATTGTAAGCCAGTTGAATACCTGCACCGCCCGCAGTAGAGCCTCCTGCACTCAATTGGTCTAAAGCTGCTTTGATTTTTTCTTTTTCACTACCTGAAGTTGGCGGTAATACCATTCCGGCGGCACCGGCATAGACGACGATGGTGACCTTATCCTTGTCGCGCAGATTATTGGCGAGCAATTTGAAGGATTCAACCAAAAGCGGCAATTTGTTAGGACTGTCCATGCTACCTGACACATCAATTAGAAAGACGAGGTTGGAAGCCGGGAGTTTTTCGGTGTCAATGTGTTTTCCCTGCAAGCCGATATGTAGTAATTTATTGCCTTCCTGCCAGGGACAATCACCCATTTCAGTGATTATCTCAAAAGGGTGTTCTCCGGTTGGTTCCGGATAGTCGTACTCGAAGTAATTGATCATTTCCTCTATTCGGACGGCATCTTTTTCGGGCAGACTACCATTGTTGATGAATCGTCTGATATTACTATAAGATGCGGCATCTACATCAATGGAGAAGGTAGATAACGAATCAATTTGCGGTTGTAGAAAGGGGTTTTCGATGATGGCTTCGTAGCTTTCATTTGAAGGTTGGTCGATGCTGTCACGCAAGGTCTGATAATGATGAGTATTTTTTCGGGGGGCTTCAGGAGCAGAGCTTACGTTGTATGCTATTGCTAGGTTACTTGCCAGGGGAGCTGATTTTCCCCTCCTTCTCCTCCTTCGTGCTCTTCGTGATTCCCTTTTGGTGCGAATGGCACATC
>JALVDO010000670.1 GCA_027008975.1 Saprospiraceae bacterium
AAAAAATAACAATAGGTATTATAAACCCTATAAAAGTAAAAATCAAGGTATAAATCAATTGTGCATACGTTATATGATTCTTGTCAAAATCACTTGAGCTTAATAATGCCATTGTAAAAAACAGCACTATTGAAACAAAATACCATTTAAGTTTACCTCCTGCATAAATCATCTTCTCATTTTTTGTATAAAACCATACAGCACTGCTATCAATAGAAAAAATAAACAGAACGAAATAATGCCAACAATTCGGACGATAAGTTCATTGGAAAACTCCTCACCGCAGTGTGCTGCTCGTCGCTCGCCCTTTAACAATTTCAGATTCTTTTTAAAGCCAAATAGGCTATAAATACACAGAAGAGTATAATAGCCAAAGAATCTTACAATAATTCGTCTAAATATTATTTCCACAAAAATTTCTCCTATTATTTCCATCTTTTATCTTTATTTGCCGCTTTCCCTCTGTCGGAAACTACATAAAAAAATCCAATCATTCAAACCTGAAACTTTCTCCCATTCAATCATTCCAATCCGTGTAAATCCCTTAAATCCGTGTCATCCGTGTTCCCCTTCCTTCAGTCACTCTATCATTTTTCCCGCAAAGGTGCGCAAAGGTTTCGCAAAGGCTCTCGCAAAGTACGCAAAGAGGCGCAAAGAATCACTCACTCAAACCTGAAACCTTCCCCCATTCAATCATTCCAATCCGTGTAAATCCGCTCAATTAGCGTCATCCGCGTTCCCCTTCATTCATTCACTCTATCATTTTTCCCGCTAAGGTGCGCAAAGGTTTCGCAAAGGCACGCAAAGGTCGCCCATACCCATACGGGCAGGCTGGACACAGCAAAGAGCGCAAAGAACCTGAAACCTCCCAACCTGAAACCTTCTCCCATTCAATCATTCAATCATTAAAACATTCAATCATTAAAAACTATCCTCCAAAAGACGAAAATATAAATAATACCCCGCTTCTCTACCATTATCATCTATTTTTCCATAAATTTGGCAGGAACACCGGCAGCAGCCATTTAACACTTCACTTTTTTATGAGAAATACCATATTGTTATTACTCTTGTTTTTTGCTACCCAAGCTTGTAGTCATCAGGTTGACAATATTCCTCAGCCGCGGGATGCAGCGCCGGCGAGAGACACCCTGATAACCTCACCCGCTTATGACTTACAATTCCTCTCCACCCAATTATCTAATATCCAACTCGCATCCCTTGTTTCATCAATTGGCGAAAGATATCAAAATATCACCCAATTCCTCGGTACAAAACCAAAAGAAAAAGTCTTAATCAAAGTATTTCCAAGCACGGAAGAAAAAGGACTGGCAACGAGAAATACCCGGCCTGCCACTCTTTACTTCAAAGAAAAACAAATCCACATTGTCTCCAACAAATATTTTCCTGGAGAGCATCAAATAACTTTTAACCAATGGTTTATCAGAAAGGCACTACAGGTGCCCGCTACCAAACCCCTTGAAATAGGGCTGGCAGGTGTTTTTGCCCCCAATTTCATCCCGATGAACTACAAAACAATTGCCCAAAGTCTCGCCAAATCAACGAACCTCCCCCCTTTGCAAGAGGTCTTAGACGATGAATTATTCGAAAAAGAATCTCCCATTCTGATGCAAATTTGTGCAGCCGCTCTCGTTGATTTCCTTCTCCACAAATGGGGTAAAACCACTTTCCTAGAGCGATACCGGAAGTGGAAGCCTACAGCTAATGAACTCAGTGATCTGAACAAAGAATGGCGTCAATTTATCATCGCCAATTATCCTGATACGAACGCCAAAACAGCACAATTACCGGACAAATTACACGGCTTCAATTTCGCACACGAAGGCTACCGGATTTACAATGGTTATGGCTCCAAACTGGCAAAGCAGTCCCTTGACACATTGATGAAGTTGGGTATCAATGCAATTGCCATCGTACCCTATACTTTTATGCGCGACCGCTTCAAGCCCTCTTTCTTTCCCCTTGTAAACAGAGCCGGCTCCGAAACGGATGAGTCCGTTATCCTCACTCATTTACAGGCAAAAGAAAAGAGCTTAATCACTTTATTAAAACCCCAAATATGGGTACATGGTAGTTGGCCGGGCGCCATCGAAATGAAGTCGGAGCAGGAT
>JALVDO010000671.1 GCA_027008975.1 Saprospiraceae bacterium
TCGCCTTCACTGGGCGTTGTTGGCACTTAGATTTGGAGAGTATTATCGGGCTTTTACGGAAGTAAACAAAGCCTTCAAACTATTGAACCGGAATATTGAAAAATATCCGGATTTCATGCCCAATTACAAAGATATTGGCATCCTGCACGCAGCGGTTGGTACGATTCCTGATAACTATCGCGTGGGTGTCGAATTACTAACGAGTATGGAGGGTACCATTGATCAGGGGAAAAAAGAAATTCAAAAAGTACTAAAATATGCCCGATACCACGACTTTCCCTTCGAAGCCGAAACGAAGGTACTTTATGCCTTCCTCTTGCTACATCTTGAAAACGAATCGGAAAATGCCTGGGATTTAATTAATACGAATGGTTTGAGTCCTGAATCCAATCCACTTCACTGCTTTGTCGTTGCCAACATCGCCATGAGAACCGGGCACAATGACGAAGCGCTTAATTTACTGAAGAACCGTCCGGAAAGCAGAGCGTTCCTCCCCATGCCCTTTTTGGATTTTATGCTTGGATTGACTAAGCTTCGCCGTCTGGACACCGATGCCGCACCCTATTTCAAATCGTTTCTTAACCACTTTAAGGGCAGACATTACATCAAAGAGGCTTACCAAAAGCTAGCTTGGGCTGCGCTTATTAACGGGGATGAAAACGCTTATGGGAAGTATATGAAAGCTTGTCTTACGCACGGAGATAAATCGGCAGGAGGGGATAAAAATGCCTATAAGGAGGCGATTGAAAGCACCCCTCCCAATTCAACACTATTAAAGGCTCGCTTGCTATTTGACGGGGGCTACTATCAAAAAGCAATACAACTATTGGAGGAGTACGATCTCACAGATTTCAACCGCCAAAAAGAAGCACTAGAATACACTTACCGAAAGGGCAGAATACTCCACGGGCTTAAAAGATACGATGATGCTATCCGCGCGTATCAACAGACTGTTGTTAATGGCAGGGATGCCTCTTGGTATTTTGCCTGCAATGCTGCGTTGAAAATGGGAGAAATTTACGAATTAAGACACCAGTATTCCCTTAGTCAAAAAGCCTATCTCCTATGTCTTTCCATATCACCGGATGAGTACAAAACGGGTTTGCACCAGCAGGCAAAAGCCGGATTGAATCGCATTGAGAAAAAGTTATAATTCCTAAGGCGCACCTCGTTCGCCGGTATTCACTTTAGTAATCCGTCAAACCTGCCTGCTCGTCCCGTACGGGGCAGGCAGGAATAAATTTACAATCTTCAAGTTAAACGAATCGGATAAGGGCTGACTTCCGCCTTGACGAACTTCGTTGTCAGGACAGGCTTAGTTATCCGATTCGTTTAACAGATTCTAAATTTATTATTTGCCTATGCTTTATCATAAAACCAAGTAATCACTACCACGACCATCAATGCCGGCAGCAAATTTTCGATATTAATACTGCCCAAGTGTAATAAATTAACGCCAATTCCGATTATCAACAGCCCTCCAACACCATTTAGCTGATTGATAATGGTAGCGGTAAAAAGGTGTTGTAGTTTATTTGCCAATACAGTCATCCCACCTTGAAATATTAACATCGGAACGATGGAGAACAACACGCCCACCCCATAAGTGGAGGCAAAGGCGATGGATGAAATTCCGTCTAGGGTGGACTTCATGTACAATAGGTCGCGTTTGCCTTCGAGCCCTTCTTCTATCGCACCGACAATGGTCATCGACCCGACGCAAAAGAGCAAAAAGGAGGTAATTAGCCCCTCTGTGAACAAGTTGTTCTCAATTGCAAAAACTCCTTTTATTTGGTCGCTTAACTGCGTAAGCAATTCTTTCAGTCCCAATGCCTCGCCAATAATGCCTCCCAGAATCATACTGAAAATGACGACGAGCAGGTAATTTCCTTCCACCTTCAAAGCCATTTTCATACCAATGAGTAGCGTACTCAATCCAATAGCCTGAAATATGATAAACTGGATATTTTCGGGAAATGATTTTTGTAGGAGCATCCCGATAAGACTCCCAATCGCGACGGTGGTCATGTTGACAAAAGTGCCAATGGGCAGAAAATGGTATTTATTTTTTGTCATTGATTTATTCATTGTAGAAGTTGCTCAATTTGCTCTGCTTTTTTGATAGCGTCTAATTTTCCGACATCAAGCCAAATATCTTCATCGTGTCGGTAAGCTATGATTTTTTCAGTTTGGGCTGCTGCCAAATACACATCAATGATGGAAAATTTTTCTGCTATCGGCATGAAGTTGAAAATTTTGGGGTGAATAATCTGGATGCCACTGAATGAAAGCGCGATTGGATTCGGGTGGTTACGGCTCATGCGCTTTTCACCTGTTTTATTATTTTGCCAGCCACATAGGTTCAATTTATCGTCAAATAGTAAATTTCTACTGCTATCGCGATTTCTGACCGCTAGCGTTGCAAGCCCGCCCTGTTCTTCGTGGTATCGGATAAAAGACGGAATATCGATATTCGATAAAATATCGGCGTTCATAGCTAAAAAAGCATCATTACCAAGGAGCGGCGCCGCCTTTCGCAGTCCACCACCCGTTTCCAGAAGCTTATCCCGCTCATCAGATATCCGGATATTGAGATGCCCGAATTTACTGTCTAGGAAATCAATAATCTGGTTACCAAAATGGTGTACATTAACGATGATTTCTTCAATCCCTGCCTTTGTTAAATGCCGAATAGCGATTTCGAGCAAGGGGGTGCCGTTAATTTCAACAAGTGCTTTAGGCTTATCCTTTGTTAGTGGAAATAAGCGCGTACCAAGTCCGGCTGCAAATAGTATTGCCTTCATAATTAAAAAGAAATATTAAAAAATATTGATATACTTTGTTAAACGCATTTGATTTTTGTAGATATTCATGTACTTTTGCATATAGGAATTGTTTAATTTAAAATATTTTTTAATATTTGGCATGGTATTTGGATTAAGCATACTGACAAAACATTTCTGCAATTAAATGCTTACTTATGGAAAAGCAAAATAACGATACGGTTTCTTTAAAAAAAGATAAAAAAGATCTTCATCTCGATTATGATGAATTGAGAAAGGCGGTCTTAGTCCTGAGGGCAATCAACCACAAACTCCGTCAAAAAATTATTGATTTGCTTGAAGAGAACGGCAGCATGACTGTTACAGAAATCTACGTGAAGCTTCGCGTAGAACAATCTGTAGCCTCTCAACATCTGGCTATCTTGCGAAAAGCGGGAGTCCTTATCACTCAGCGTGAAGGAAAATATATTTATTACTCCGTGGATACCGATAGAATTAATCAAATATCCGAGTTGGTTGAAGACTTAACAAGCTAAATATTTTTTTTCTTTTGTTTTCTCTCCAAAAGAGCCGTTAACCGTAAGGGGAACGGCTTTTTTATTTTTTTCTTTGAAGTCTCGTAAAAAAGCTACATATTTGTATCCGAGAAGGATTGTCTTCTCAACTATGAGCAAACACCCTCATCCTTTAATCTTTGCTGATTAAGGGGTGAATTATTATTCGATTATTATGAAAGAGGAAACTACAACAGCCATCAATAATGATTCTTTGGAGTCGTCTGTTTTGTTGTTACGAGCAGTCACGCATCCGCTTCGGATGAAAATACTCCAGTATATTCACAACCATAAAAAAGCGCACGTGAACGAAATATATCATGGGCTGGGCATAGAGCAATCCATTGCTTCGCAGCATCTCAAAATATTGAGGGCAGAGCACCTTGTTTTTACAGAAAAAAAGGGAACTTTTATTTTCTATACCGTCAATTACGATAAGTTGAGCACGGTTATTGGCTCTGTTCAGAAATTTCTGGAGGAGGAGTAACCGGTGGATTCTTTTTGGTAAAAAAAGAACGCTGAAATAGTAAAATATTAAAGACCCCAACCGAAATTGCCGCATCTGCGATATTAAATACAGGACTGAAAAAGAGAAACTGTTGTCCTTTTTTTACAAAGGGCATCCAGTCGGGGTAATGCCCTGAAAACATTGGGAAGTGCAGCATGTCTACGACCTTTCCATAGAGAAAGGGAGCATAGCCCCCACCTTCCGGAAACATAGTTGCGATAGCTCCTCCGTGAATAGGCGAATTTGAGAACAATAATCCGTAAAAGGCACTATCCAAAATATTGCCTAAGGCACCCGCGAGAATCAAAGCAAAACTCACTATCAACCCCGTGTTGACTTTCTCTTTTATCAGATGCTTAATGTAGAATACAAGTCCGATGCAGGCGCCCACCCGAAACAGGCTTAGTATTAATTTACCATATTTTCCGCCAATGACCTTTCCGTAAGCCATTCCTTCGTTTTCGACAAAATGAATTTTTGCCCAATCCAAACCCAAAATGGAAAATTCCTCTCCATAATACATATTGGTTTTGACCCAGATTTTAATTGTCTGGTCAATAAGTAATACCAAAAAGACAATAGATATTACTAATAAAAGAGGTTTTGATCTCATATCCTAATCATTATTTCTTGCGATTCTTAGCTTGTTTCTCAACGGGATTGGCATGGTCTTCATCGAATTGTTTCCGGTTGCGATAAATATCGATAGCGCCAAATAGAGCTTTGCGGAAAGAGGTGGGGTTCGCTTCGTTCTTGCCCGCAATTTCATGTGCAGTACCGTGGTCGGGCGATGTCCGGACAACAGGTAATCCCGCCGTGAAATTCATCCCTTCACCAAAGGTCAATGCCTTGAAAGGAGCCAAACCCTGATCGTGATACATTGCTAAAATACCATCGTACTTCAAAAAACCGGAGCTGCCAAAAAAGCCATCTGCCGGGAACGGACCCATTGCCATGATACCATTCTTCTTCAGCTCAATAATTGCCGGGCGAATTATTTTTCCTTCTTCTTCGCCGATAGCACCATTATCGCCTGCATGAGGATTCAACCCCAAAACGGCGATTAGTGGACGCTCAATCCCAAAATCTCGTTTGAGGGTATCATTAAAAATTTTCACTTTGTCTAAAATCAATTCTTTGCTGATGGTGGAAGCCACTTCACTAATAGGCAGGTGATTAGTCACCAAGCCTACCCTTAACTCATCTCTCACCAACAACATAAGACTCTCTCGCACCCCAAAGAAATGAGTCAAAAACTCGGTGTGTCCCGGATGTGCAAATCCTGCCTGTTTCATGGCGTATTTGTTAATAGGGGCGGTGACCAGACCATCTATTAGCCCGTCTTTTAAATCCTGAGCAGCTGCTTCGAGTGATTTTTTCGCAAATACTCCACTTTCCTCACTAGCCTTCCCAAAATCAATATTCACCTGATTGTCGCAAATATTGATGATATTTATTTTTTCAGTATGTACTTTTGCTGCTGTGTGAATGTTATGAAACCTAAAATCCAGCCCCGTAATATCCTTATGATGCGAGACGACCTTGGATGTGGCGTATATAACGGGGACACATTGCCTGTGAATCAATTTATTTGAAAGTGCTTTCAATATCACTTCCAGCCCAATTCCGTTGATATCGCCGACGCTAATACCAATTTTCACCTTCTCCATGGCTCTTTTTTTTTTAATGAACGGCAAATTTAATGAAAATAATGTAGCTATTGTTATTTTTAGCTACTTTAGCGATTTTATAACACAACACACGCATTGAAAGCAAAGAAATCTTATGGGCAGCACTTTTTGACGAGCGAGGAAATTACTTCCAATATCGCAAATGCATTTCTGATGCCTCACCGTAATGTGCTGGAAATAGGTCCGGGTAGGGGGATGTTGACAAAATACTTATTGGAGAAGGACTATCAGTTACTCGTCGTAGAAGCCGACCGGGATATGGTGCGTTTTTTGAAGAAGAATTTTCCGGCACTCAAAGATAATATCATTTCTGCCGATTTTCTAAAAATACCCCTTTCGCCACTCTTTCAGGAAGAACCCTTCGCTTTGATTGGTAATTTTCCTTATAATATCTCTTCCCAAATTTTATTTAAAATGATTGAGCACAAAGCCCTTATTCCGGAAATGGTGGGGATGTTTCAAAGGGAAGTAGCAGAGCGTGTTATTGCACTTCCGGGGAGCAAATCTTATGGTGTATTAAGTGTATTGGTTCAGGCATGGTACGAAGGGGAATACCTTTTTACCGTTGATAAATCTCATTTCAATCCTCCACCCAAGGTGCAATCGGGCGTTATTCGCTTGCAGCGGAAGGATATTGATGATATCGGTTGTGATGAGAAGCGCTTTCGCGCAATTGTCAAACAGGCATTTAGCCAAAGGAGAAAAATGTTGCGCAATACCATGAAACCTTTTTTGAGTGGAAACGCTTTATTAGATGAACCGTTTTTCACCCAACGCCCTGAGCGATTGAGCGTTGATGATTTTATTCAACTGACCAATTGGGTGGAGAAACACAACGAGCATACAAAAAAATAGTGATAATGAGTTTGGAACAAAAAATTACGACGGATTTGAAAGCGGCTATGAAAGCCAAAGATCAAGTGGCATTAAGAGGCATTCGCGCCATCAAGGCAGCAATCCTACTGGCAAAAACCGATGGCTCCGGCAAGGAGATTACCGAGGATATGGAGATTAAAATCCTTCAAAAGTTAGTCAAACAGCGCAAGGATTCACTGGATATCTATCAAAAGCAAAATCGAGAAGACCTTGCTGCCAAAGAACGGGAAGAAATCGAAGTTATCGAAAGATACCTCCCCGAGCAATTAGGCGAAGAAGAGCTAACCGCTATCCTAAAAGGAATTATCGATCAGGTCGGTGCGACGTCTATGCGAGATATGGGTAAGGTCATGGGGATGGCTTCCAAGCAATTGGCTGGTAAGGCGGATGGCAAAGCTATTTCTGCTGTGGTGAAGAGATTGTTGGGGTGATTATAGAATCATCTCTTTGTATGGAACAACAACATTCAGCCCATGCGCCTGAAAATAATTGGCAATCTCTTCAAAGGGGCGGTCGCTCGCGGCAAGCATAAAGTCGCCACCCCATGCTCCGAGGGATTTTAATTGCCCCGGAAAATTGGGAAAGGACTCTTGGATGACCGGTAGTGAAAGTTGTTGCCCAATGAAGGTCTCATGCTTCTTCATTACCTCTTGAAAGTCGGGTAAATTTCGGGCATTGAGGAATTGTTGCGTTAGTCCGGAGACTTTTCGTAAGGCTTCGGGGCTAACCACCGTCATTTTGCGGTACCGTCGGATGCCTTCCCGGCTGCTTTGTTTTTTACCGAGGTGGACAAAGTAGAGGTTTTGGTGAAAATCGGGATAAAAATCCACCCTTTTGGAAACGGGCTTTTCGTCGGTTAATTGGTAGATAATTGCCCCTTCGCTTTCGGCACAAGCTACGTCATAACCCGAGCCTCCAAAGCCTTTCTGCAGCAACTTATATGGGTCGATTCCAAGCCATTTTCCCAGAAAACTAATCATCGTCGAGCTGGAACCCAACCCCCATTCGAGCGGAAATGTTACTCTTGTTTGTACGATTATACTTTGTTCCGGGAATTTTAGGGATTTAATTGCCAGTGCTGCCTGCAAAAGGGACTCCAATTGGCGGCCGACCTGTTCATTGCTGCCTTCTATCCATTGGAGATTGGACAAGGAAAACCACCCTTCAAACCATATTTCACCCTTTTCGTTGATACTTTCCCAAAATAAAATATCCGGCTCTGCATGGAAGGGGTTTACGTTGAAAATTTGTCCTTTTTTTGTAGGAACGGCTAGCGCCAGAGCACCGTCTAACACAAAGTATTCGCCCGTTAGTAACAATTTCCCGTGTGCCTGATATTGGAATTTTTCAGGAATCATCGTTGAGGCGTGTTAAATTGTTCCAGGAATGCCCGTACAGCGGCGAAGGAGACTGATTTGTCTTTAAAGTAATCAATGGCTGCATCTTTGGCAGTTCCTTTAACACCAAGATGATTGAGTATGTTGGTCAGGTGCATCTTCATGTGTCCACTTTGGATACCGGTGGTGACGAGAGAACGGAGCGCGGCAAAATTTTGTGCCAACCCCGTTGCTGCTACGATTTCCATCAACTCCGTCGCACTGGGACGTCCCAATATCTGTAGCGATAGCTTCGCTAAAGGGTGCAAATTAGTCAGTCCACCAACCGTACCCAGTGCTAAGGGTATGTCCATCCAAAATCGGAAATTTCCGTCTTTTACTTCACAATGACTAAGGCTGCGATACTGTCCGTTGCTGACGGCAAAAGTATGACCGCAAGCTTCAATCGCTCGAAAGTCATTACCTGTCGCCAGTACTACCGCATCGATACCATTGAAGATTCCTTTGTTGTGAGTCGTTGCTCGGTGGGGATCGATTTCTGCTATTCGGACAGCCTTCTCAAATTTACGGGCAAAGTCCGTCGCCTGAAGCGAATCGCAGGCATTTGCCAGCGCCTCGACGGGGCACTCAACGGATACGTGTACCAGACATTCCGGTGTGAAATTGGAGA
>JALVDO010000672.1 GCA_027008975.1 Saprospiraceae bacterium
CTGATTAGCCCTATTCAAGTGACTATATGCACCGCCGAAGTATAAATTATTGTGCTTGTCAAATACCATAAACCACAACAACCCTGCTCCCAAATCAGCAAAAATAAACTGATCGCGATCAAAAGTGTTTTCCAATGACTCCTTAGTGAAGTCCCATCCTCCTCTACCGTCGTGCTGTGTCCCCCAACGGAGCTTCAGGAAATCGAGGCTCCGTTGTGCTGCACCTCCTTCAACACCGACCACGAGAAAGTGTCCGCTATTTCTACCGCCCCCCATCTTTTTACTATAGGAAAGGGAAAGCTTCCCTGTCAATGTTTTAAAATCTGCTTCTCCGGCTCTATCCCCCCAAAATGTACCTCCAATACCAAAATAATCATATCTACCAAGAGGAAAACGCTGGTCATAAGAGACCGAATAAGTACTATAAGCATTATTCTTAAGAACACTTGCCCATTGGTTCCTGTAATTGGCTGTCAGGCGAACATTACAGTTCATCACGCCGGTCATTGCCGGATTCAGGTTGAGTGGAGACATATAAAACTGTGAGAAGTGAATGTCTTGAGCACTTGCAAACACCGTTCCTAGTAGCACCAAAGATGCTATAAATAGGGATCTAATTGATTTCATAAATTAATTATTTGTAAAAGTACGCTCCTTATTATTCGTATTTTTTATGTTGATATAATAGTTATCTCATATTCACCGCCGTCATTTACTTTTCGGCTGTCAAGGTACGATTTTTATAAAAATGTTAAACGGAACAAATCCTATTTTAACGATAAAAAAACCAAAAGTGTCAATTATTTTCTAAAAAACCCAAAAAATAGGGCATAATCCGACTTTAGAATGCAATGATAATAAAAGAAAAACAAAACTCCAATATTGTCTGCAAACTAAAATTTAAACATTTCAATTGCGAGGTCGTCGAATAATTGACGAACACGGACAAAACGGCTGCCGTATTTATGACCAATGAGATAGTTGTTGAAGAGTGTAAAGTCGTTCTCAATAAAGACTTCCGTAATAGGATAAACGCTGCTTTTCTTAAATTATTTTTTAAATTGAAAATTATTTTCTCATCGCCATAATGCGTGATATTGCTCCACCAAAATATTATCGTAATAATCAGCCTTTTCAAACAATTCTTTGAACAATTTATAGCCTGTCTCTCGATTGAGATATTTATCGAAAATAAACAGGGATAAAACGATATTCTGATCCTTGACGCTAAAGGAAACGCCCTTTGATAAGAAATTCTGCCTCAATAAATATTCGTATATTGGAGCAATGTCTTTCTTAGGCAACAAACAAAGATAGGCATCTCCCGTGATTAATCCCGTTTCTTCGTAATACGAAATACTAATCTTTGCACTCCCTTCCTCAATTTCCCACTGATTGGCTCCCCGGCGGGAAAGTACGGGGCGATGTCCTGTTTTTGCAATGATATCCTCGATAGTCTTGGGAATCCCAAACGGCTGATAGGCTTCTATCGTACAAGGCAACGTTATTTTTGCTCCACAAAAATTACAGTATCCATCTGAAATAGATGACTCGGTAACAATATTTTGACAGGCGCTACAACGGGCTGAACACTTTCCTCCAACTGCAAGGAACTCATCCAATGATTTTTGCAAATACCTCACTGGCAATGAAAACCCGACGTTATTACTATTATTTACAATAAATGTGTTGATACCAATTACTTCCGCTCGTTCATTGATTAGCGGTCCCCCACTATTCCCCGGATTGAGAGCAGCGTCATGTTGGATATAGTCAATATCGTTATTATCTTCTTTTAGGTTAGAAATAATACCCCGTGTCGCGGAGTAATGCAACCCGAAGGGGTGTCCGACGGCAATAACGCTTTCTCCTTCGCTCAAAACCGGCTCTTCTGCGAATTGTATATCGGGAAAAGCATCCACCTCTACCTCCTCCGGTCGTAAGAATGCTAAATCGTAGGAAGAATCAACGTAAACAGTGTCTGCCAATTGCTTTTTCATAAGGTTGCTTTCAATAATGACAAACTTGTTGTCGCGCGCAACGTGCTCATTTGTGACGATCAATCCATACTTCTTCAAAAAGAAGCCCGTTCCGGTACTAAATGGAGTGGCAATTTGAACAACTGCAT
>JALVDO010000673.1 GCA_027008975.1 Saprospiraceae bacterium
AGTAAAACTCATCATATAAATATGCAATCGGATCATCAGCATCTGTTCCATCAGGAACCACTACTGTGATAGTCTCCGGATCGTTGGCAGGATTACAGGCAGAAGTTTCGCTTACTGTTACTGTATAAGATCCTGCTCCTGCATCGGTGAATGATACTGTACCGGCAGCCTGTCCAGTGTAGTTAGGAACGCCAAGAGGTGTCACATCCGGTGGTGTTGTGCCATCCGGTGCAGAGTTCGCAACCGGTGTAACTGTGATATTATATGTACCTACACAAGTCGGGCTATCACCAATTGTGATATCGAATGAACCGTTTGGCACATAGCCAGGGCTTACCATCGGACATGTAGGAGATACGATATTCTCCGCTGTCACGGTGTAAGGATCATCCAATGTCTGGAAAGGACCGAATAATGCATCGCTACAATTGAACACATTATTTACGGGCATTCCATCACATGTTTCAAACAATGCCCACTCATAAAATGTACCGGGCTGCAAACCGGCAACAGAGAACGAAACCGCACCTGTCGCGTTGTTTACTTGAATGTTATCAACCAATGGATTGTCAGATGTCTGATTACCTGCAATGTTACAGATAGTCGCTCTGATGAATTCTTCGTTCTGATCACAATCAAAGCCTTCGTTGCCAATATAGAAATTCCAGCAGTGGTCATCTACCGGTGTATTCACTGACTCAAAAGCAAAATCAGCAGTCGTACCCATGATGTTGGATACTACGCCGTTGATTGGAGGATCGCACTGCGTCGCTACAGGTGCCGGTGCAGATGTAACTGTTGCTTCCCACCCTGCGTGAGTAACAGAAAAATCCGAACTAAATGTAAAGGTAATACACCCTCCTGTTGGAGAAGTGAATGGTCCTAATGTCGGGTTACCGGCTGCGTCCGTTGCATCGGTACAGGCAAGTCCTGCTCCAGCATCGTTATCATCTCCTGAATACTCGACGCCGTCGATGGTAAGGTTATCGAAGCAAGAACTAAAAGATGATGCTTCCACATCAAAAGCCGTAAAGGTAACGGTGACAATTTCACCCGCAGGTGCGCAAATGTCCAACGTGGAAAGCTCATCGTTTGAATAATCACCTCCCGCTCCACCTGAGTCGGTGTAGGTCTCTGTTGACCCGGGGGCAAGTGTGTACGGTGAAAGAGTTGTGCCTTGTACGATTTGAGCGTGTGCCCATGTCGCAAAGAACAACAAACTAACAACCGCAAGGAATTGTCTTAAGTTTACTTTTCCCATAAGATTACAATTTGTTAAAAAATTAAAAAATAGATTATATAACGCTAAAAAAATAGCCGGTTTTATGCTCAACAAGACGATCAACTGTAAAGTAGTCAACTATTGTAGGTCTGTACAAATCATCCAATTGAGGTAATGTGTATTATTATATGGTGGGCAACATGTGACAACATTTAATTAGGTCAATATAAAAATGTTCATGGATGCTGTCGGCATTACTCACCGGTGTGTCAGAGCTTGTTGGCACCTCATCCTTCGGATTAAAAAAGTTCCAACAACCCCCTATGGATTATAAGGAAAAAAATAAGATGTCAAAAATTAAAATGTCGAGACTTTTCACGACAAATACCCACACGACAAAAAGACCCATACGATACAGTATGCGTCAACCATCAACTCTTCCTAAAGAGACGAATCAAAATTACGATAATAACTTTTTGAAAACTGTGTATTAATAGAAAGGATAGTCTCTCTTAATAATATCATAGTGGGATTATATAATTTGTTTAATAGAATACGACAAAGCAAAAGCATTCAATCAACAAGAAAAAATATTTTTCTCTTTTTAGCACGTAAGGGCAAAATCGGTCTATACTGTGTGTTATAACGTCTCAAGTAAAAACTGCGTAAGTGTTTCTTCTTTTTCAATACGGGGCAAAGATATGGTAATTTGAAATAAAAAGCACGTTTTGGGTATATTTTTTTTATTTTTTTTCAATTGGGTGGTTTTTGTTCGGTGTTTGAGTTGTTGAGTTGTTGAGTTGTTGAGTACTGACGAGGCTACGCCTGTCAGCATCTTCGATTGAGTTGTTGAACTGTACCCGCGCCTAAGTTGACACCTTCTTGCCCCTACGGGCTTCTCCGTT
>JALVDO010000674.1 GCA_027008975.1 Saprospiraceae bacterium
TTTTAAATTTATTATTCAGGAATTGATTTGAAAAATAGACCTTCCCTGTTGTAGGATTCGGAAAGACAGAAAAAGTCTCAGAAGTATGTTCTGTAATTTCAGATATTGTAGAATATTCATAGGCTCCAATATCAAAACCATTTCCTTGTGGTCGAGAAGTTCCTTCAAAATCAACTTGTGGAGCGCCAACAGAAGTTCCTTCATCAATACACGGGCTTCCTGTCTGTAAATGAAAATCTCCATTAGCTGGATCAACAAAGAGAGGGTCACCTGCTATGTTTGCTGTTCCGGGTACCATAGAGAAGCCGTTGTTCCAAAAATCAGTATACTCAAAACTAAAATTTATGGGGTAAGATACATCCTGATTTTGTTGAGTGCGATAGTAATTTTGCACGTTGCTAACAATGCAATTTACCATTTTGTTGTTATTGTTTTCTCGATCACAATTAAACAGATAATCCCCACCGTCAAAAACACAATTTACAAAAGTGTTGGAATCGCAAACGGAAGGAAGACTCCAGTAAAAAAAGTCGATAACATTTCCTTGTGTTTTTTCAAAAATACAATTTTCAAATATGTTATGACGCCCTGTATATTGGGCTCCTCCATCTTCCTCGCTGTCACTAAACGTAACTGCTCCATACATAGAATTAATAGACTTACAGTTTTTTATGGTGTTATGGCTTGCTCCATCTCTCACAGAAAAACCACAATTAATGGCTAAGCAATTTTCTATGGTATTGTTTTTAACACTTCTATGTCGTAACTGATAACCGGAGATTTCCATCCCTTTGGAGGTACAGTTGACAATTAGATTGTTTTCACAATTTTCTTTCAGACTAATTCCATGACCACCATGATCTAAGTTTCCAATACGTTCTATATAACAGTTATTAACTACGTTATTATTTCCGGACACAACAATATAATAATCCATCGAAGCAGCGTCATTGTAATTTTCATTACAATATACTTTGCTATTTTCTATTGTATTGTTGTTACCTGTGATAGATATTCCTTCAGCCGAGGCATTGGAGACGGTGCAATTTTTAATAGTATTACCCTCCCCACCAGATCCATTTCCGTTGGGGCTAAATGAAATACACTTTCCATCATAAGAGGAATTATAATCACCAAATGTGGTTTCAATTATATTATCTACCGTACAGTAAGAAGCATTCCATCCATCAATACCTACATTATAATTGGTAATTTGTAAGTTCTTAAGCGTTATATATTGCCGAGAATATAATGTAATTGCCGTTCCGGCACTAGCTCTATCTCCACCATCTAAAAGAGGCATAATAGATGCATCTAACGCATCTCCAAAAGTATAATTGAGGTTTGGATTGTCTCCCGGAATTGTTTGATACCCTTCGTAAACAATTGGACTGGAAACAGTTCCACTTGTTTGAAAAGCGATATTTTCATTCCCGTAATTTCCAGCTTTTATAAAGATTGTATCTCCCGCCTTCACAGGGCTTAATGATGATGCTGCGTAGGTTATTGTCCTCCATGCACTGGTTTCACTTAAACCGGAGTTATTGTCGTCTCCTGTTAACGAAACGTAGTAATTCGTTTGAGCATTACACACATCAAAGAACATAAAAATCACTGATATTAGAACTATTCTTTTCATATACACTTATATAATTAGGGCTAACTTAATATACATACGGAAGCAACTAACGAGCAGGAAGGCGGGGAACACCTCATCCCCGTACCCCCACCAAAGTACCAATCTCCTCTCCAGTAACGATTTTCAACAGGTTATGCTCGTTATTAATATCAAAAACGATGATGGGCAGTTTATTCTCCCGACAGAGTGTGAATGCTGTCATGTCCATCACATTCAAACCGAGAGCAATAACTTCCGAGAAAGTGATTTTTGTAAACCGCGTTGCCGTCGGGTCTTTTTCAGGGTCGGCAGTATAAATACCATCAACGCGCGTTCCTTTGAGAATCACATCAGCATTGATTTCATTAGCCCGGAGTGCAGCGGCAGAGTCTGTGGTAAAATAGGGGCTTCCCGTCCCGGCAGAAAAGATGACAACCCTGCCTTTTTCTAAGTGACGAATAGCACGTCGTCGAATATACGGCTCCGCGATAGCCTTCATTTCGATGGCCGAAATCAAGCGGGTATAGACTCCCAGCCCTTCGAGTGCACTTTGGATGGCCATCCCGTTGATTACCGTCGCCATCATCCCCATATAATCACCTTGCACGCGCTCTATGCCGGAATTTTTGGCTTGCAGACCTCTAAATATATTACCCCCACCTATAACAATTGCGACTTCTACGCCAATCTCTACCAGTTGTTTTATCTGCCTGGCGTAGTGCTGTAGCATATCAGGTGAAATTCCGAATCCCTGATTCCCCATGAGTGACTCTCCGCTGAGTTTTAATAGTACTCTTTTATAAGCTAATTCCACAGATTATTATTTTTGGGTAAGGAATAAAAAAAAAGCGAATTAAATAAATAATTCGCCTTTTCTTTTTATCCTAAAGTTACGTGCTTGAATCCGGTTGCTGCCAAATCCTTATCGAAGGATTGCAAATACTGGGCGACCGTCAATTTGTTGTCTTTCACAAATTTTTGATCCACCAATGTATTTTCACGGAAAAACTTATTGAGCTTTCCGAGGGCTATCTTTTCGAGCATTGCTTCCGGTTTTCCTTCCTGACGAGCCTGCTCTTTACCGATTTCTATTTCCTTTTCAACGATACTTGCGTCGACACCGTCTTTATTCAACGCCAGAGGCTTCATCGCTGCCACCTGCATTGCGACGTCTCTACCGGCATCGAAAAAGTCCGCATTGTCTTTATTCAAACCGACAAGAACACCTGCTTTATTACCCATGTGGATATAGGGAGCAACCTGTGCCGCCTCTAAATTTTCGTAAGCGAGCTCGAGTTTTTCCCCGATGACGCCGATTTGCTCAATGACCTTTTCCCCAACACTGATTTTATCATCAAAAGGCAATGCAAGGAATGCCTCCAGATCAGCAGGGAAGTTTTTCAACGCAATATCGGCAAACTGCTTAGTCAGGTTAACAAAGTCATCATTTTTTGAAACGAAATCGGTCTCACAACTCAATTTCACGATGACACCTTTATTATGTGCATCGTTTACAACTGCGATAACGCAGCCCTCTGTTGCATCACGATCAGCGCGCTTCGTCGCCAACTTTTGCCCTTTTTTCCGCAAATATTCGATTGCTTTTTCAAAATCACCGTCTGATTCCATCAGTGCTTTTTTACAATCCATCATTCCTGCGCCAGTCATATCGCGCAATTTTTTAACATCTGAAGCTGAAATCTTCATTATCATTATTTATTTGTCTTTTTTAAAATTAATTTTTTACACTATGCCTCTTTCGCTGCCGCTGCTGTTTTCTCCTCTTTCGCCTGTTTACGCTCTTCCAACCCTTCCTTGATTGCTTCTGTAATATAATTGGTGATGATTGAAATAGATTTAGTCGCATCGTCATTCGCAGGGATAGGGAAGTCCACCTGATTTGGATTGGAATTAGTATCCACAATACCGAAAGTACGCATACCCAGCTTGTGTGCTTCTGCTACTGCAATATGTTCGTGATCAATATCAACGATAAAAATAGCTGGCGGAATGCGGTTCAAATCGGCAATACCACCAAGTACTTTCTCCAATTTGCTCAATTCACGCGTAAGCGTCAAACGCTCCTTTTTTGTAACGTTTTCCAGGCTTCCGTCTTTTAGCATACGCTCAATGCTTTGCATCTTACGGATAGACTTTTTGATAGTACCAAAGTTGGTCATCATTCCGCCCAGCCAGCGATTGGTTACGTAGGGCATATTGACACTCTTAGCAGCGTTTGCAACAATATCTCTTGCCTGCTTTTTAGTAGCAACAAATAAAATCTTTCGACCCGATTTGGCAATCTGCTTCAATGCAAGCGCTGCTCGCTCCATCCCCTCCAAAGTACGGTTCAGGTCGATAATGTGGATTCCCTTGCGCTCCATGAAAATATATGGGGCCATCTTGGGATTCCATTTTTTCTTCAAATGCCCAAAGTGTGCTCCGGCATCCAAAAGCTCTTTATATGTAGGTTTATTCATCTTTAGTGAATTATTAAATATCAAACAATTTAGTTAATAACCACCACTTTCAAAAAAAAGAAAGTGGGGTGTGCAACATGGAATAGACCACGTTGACCGGCAGTTCCATCTTAACGCTTGCTAAACTGGAAGCTCTTTCTCGCCTTAGGCTTACCGTATTTCTTACGCTCGACGACACGTGCATCCCGAACGAGAAATTTCTTATCCTTCAAAGGCTTACGGAACTCTTCGTTCAATTTGACCAACGCCCGGGCAATACCCATGCGAACAGCCTCTGCCTGACCTTTAAAACCGCCACCTTTGACGTTAATCTTCACGTTGTAAATACCCTCAACCTCTACTGTCTCGAAAGGTGCCGTAATTTTATTCTGAATGTGTTTTTGTGGGAAGTAAGTTTTATAATCCCTTCCGTTTACGATAATTTTCCCTTCTCCTTGAGTCAGGTAAACTCTCGCTACGGAGGCTTTTCTTCTTCCTACTGCATTTATCATTTCCATATTATATGCTGTATTTTCTTAATTATTTTTTAATTTCCAAAGGCTCCGGCTGCTGTGCCTCGTGTTTGTGCTCCGCACCAGCGTAAACGAATAATTTCTTAATCATCGCCCGTCCCAATCTATTTTTGGGAAGCATTCCCTTAACGGCATTCTCGATGATGAAAGTCGGCTTCTTTGCCTTCATTTCTTTTGCACTGGTTCGCTTCAATCCTCCCGGATATCCGGAATAGGACAAATACTCTTTTTGGTCCCACTTTGCCCCTGTCATTCTCACTTTATCGGCGTTGATAATAATGACGTTATCGCCGCAATCAACATGAGGAGTATAGCAGGCCTTGTGCTTACCGCGAAGGATGGTTGCCACCTGGGTACACATGCGCCCTAATACCTCTCCTTCTGCATCGATGACGAACCATTTGCGTTCGACAGTCTCCTTTTTAGCAGACTTTGTTTTATAACTTAGTGTATTCACTTTATTAATCATTTTAATGAAAAAAATGCTCTTTTTCCTAAAGCGGTGCAAAAGTATTCTTATTTTTTTGATTTAGCAAGCTTTTTTTAAAAAAAATATTACACACACGTTTGTAACTCATTGAAAAACAGTAAAAATATCGCACAAAATTAAATTTTGTCGACATTTTTTCACCCTTCATTTGGTCAACAAAAACAGAAAAACCACCTATTTTATTGGATTTCCACATTATTTTTACGACCTTTGGTGAATTGTTTTACAAATTATAATCCAACCAATGATTGAGGTCAAAAAGATTTCGGGTATTCACAACTATTGCAATCGCTGGTGTGAACGCTGTAGTTTCACCAACAGATGTGAGGTGGCAGCTCGTCAAATTGGAATGAAAGACGATGACAACACCTCTGAAAAAGATGTCTGGGATAGCGTCCAAACGCATTTGGAAGAAGCTTTTGAACTCCTGAAAGACATGCTCAAAGAAATGGAGGTTGGATTGGAATCATTCGAGGTTTCAGAATCTTTAAATATTCCAGACCAAACAAAAGCCCCAAACAAAAAGCCCGCTCCTAACCAAGACTTACAGGCTATTAATGCAAGCGCAAAAGAGTATGGAATGAAAGCCAGCCAATGGTTTTCCGAGCACACTGAACTGCTGGAAGGAAAAGAATTGGAACTGAATCGCCTTCTAGAGATTGGTGCCAAAGATATCGTGCGGGAAGCCCATCTTATCAGAGATGCCATAACCGTCATTCGCTGGAATATGTTTCTTATAGGAGCAAAGCTCAACCGTGCGATTAGCAATCGATATGACGATTTATTTCCCGATGAAAACACCATCCAAAACGACTCCAACGGAAGTGCAAAAGTAGCCCTCATTGCCATCGAAGACAGCTTGGCGGCATGGAAAATTATTCTGAATAAAATCCCCGAACTATCCGATGAGTCACTAGACTTACTAGCTAATTTGTCTCGAATTAAAAGGATGAGTGAAGAGGCATTTCCCGATGCGCGAAAGTTCAAACGCCCCGGATTTGATGATGACCTCTCAACGAAGTAAGGTGACCTCGCCCGTACTGATGCTTAGCTCCTCGTTACAAGGATAAACCACTTCGAGCCGATAGACGTACACATCACTTGCCGCCGGTTCTTTTTTATATTCTCCTTTCCATGCCTCCTGAATGTCACTGGTTTCGAAAACGACCTGACCCCAACGATTAAAGACGACCAAGTGAAATGAGCTGCTCTGCTGTAATGTAGCTGCCTCCCCAAATACTCTAAATACATCATTTAGCCCATCTCCGTTGGGTGTAAATACATTGGGTATCTCAAAGCCGGAAGCCGACAAGGAGGCCTCCCCCACCATCGCCGTCAGATGAACCGTACAATTGGCGGCATCTGCGACATCGATTTCGTAAGTACCTGCTGACAAATCCGATAGCGTCGATTCGGCAACCCAGCCCAATCCATTATTCCAATTAACCATAATGGGCGGCACCCCTCCTTCAGCAACAATCTCAATAGCTCCGCCATTATGAGTGCAGATAGAAGCGTCGGTTATTATTGTATCCACGACGAGGTCGGGATTCGCCTCCACCGTAAAGGAAGCAATCTGCTCGCATTGCGCAGTATCGGGTAATGATACCGTCACGACGTAAGTCCCCTCAGACAAGCCCGAAATAACAGGTCCCTGTTGTCCGGTATTCCATTGGTAAACATAATCATCATCAGGAGGCTCAACACTCAAAGCAATACTGCCGGAGTTCTCCGTCTGACAGGAAACATTGGTCACCTCCCCGTTAATAACCGGCAAACTATCACAACAGAAAACATGAATATCGCTTTTTACAATAGAAGAAAAACATCCCATCTCCGTCTCAATTTGCAACAAAATCGCCTTCGTACCCGCACTTGTAAAAGTGACGGAATGCGGACCTGGTCCCGTAGCCGATTGCGGTTCCGCCCCCTGTCCAAAGTCCCAATTCCATGAGGTAATATTACCAACAAACGAAGAGGCATCCACGACCGTAACCACATCCCCTATACATAAATTATTTTGAGGGGAATACTCAAAATCGACGTCCGGCCCAAGGAAGGTCCCCGTACCACCCCAATCAATGGAAAAACCGGTTCCGGACTGACTAAAATTATTAATAACCAAAGCATAAGCCTTGCCCGACTCCATATTGATTGCCTCCACAAAGTTGTTGTTACCCGGCTGGCAACCACATGACTCACTAATATCCGTATCATCCAAACTCAAACCCGTAGGTCCGATACAATCAATCCAATCATCTATGGGAGTGCCGACATTCTCTCCAGATGCCATGCACCTCAAATCAAACTTGCCTGAGCAGTCATCAATCCCGTTGGGCAATTCGAACAACACAAAATCCAAATCATCCGAAGGGTTTAGCGGGTTAATCGTAAATGTTAACGTACCGGCTTCATCGCACACCCATTTGTACCAAGTAGAACTGGACTCCACCAAATTACAAGTACCCGAATCACACCCAACATTGTCAATTTCGAACGGATCATCCCCCGCTCCGGTAACGAAGTCCGTTGCAAAAGAAGATTTATCACAAAGCACTACCCCTGGCTCACAATCACCAACCGGACTTGGCACTTCTGTGAAATTATTAATACACAGCTCAAATGTACCCGAATGAATAATCAGCGAACTCACCCTAATATAGTACGTACTTCCAACAATCAAATCGGAAAAGAAAACAGACACTTGGTTAATGCCAGCCTGCCCCGACTCACACGCCAGTAAGGTTGGGTTGTTGCAATTTCCCCCATAAATAGCGACTCCGGGATTCACTATAGTCCCTCCTGCATTCACGTTAACATCACCAACTATACTCAGGCTTAGATTGGGCGCCAGCGCGATAAAGCTAAACCAGACATCCACATAACTACCGGGGTCTAAGCAAGAGGGGACATCAGGTGAGGAAAGCGTTGCGTCAACCGTAGTATATGCCCCCGCCTCAGAACACCAAGAGTCTAATTCCTCTAATGCAATCGCTTGAAAACAATCATCATTTGCAACCTGCGCCAATAAAAAAACGGGAAATAAAAACGAAATAATAAGAAAATACCTGTAAAACATATTGAAATCTTTGGACAAAGCAAAGGTACCAATTTTTTAATAAAAAAATTTGGAATTAGAATTAGAATGGGAATTAGAATTAGAATGAGAATGGGAATTAGAATTAGAATTAGAATTAGAATTAGAATCGAAACTAGCTTAACAACTTAACAACTTAACAGCTTAACAGCTAAAAAGAAACCAAACAAGAAACAAGAAACACTACCCCCTAACCAAGCCTCC
>JALVDO010000675.1 GCA_027008975.1 Saprospiraceae bacterium
AAGAGCGGCAAGCTCTTGTAGTATTTGATGTTGCATTTTACTATTAGTATTTGTTTGATGAAATTTAAGCATTTTACTGACTGCTTCGGCTAAGTTGAGACTGTGTAATCTCCGAGTCTCATTAAGGGCTGTTTTTGTTCTAAAAAACTCTCGATAGGATTTTATTTTATCGAGTAATTGAGGCTTCCTACTTTTGTCTGTCTGGTAGATTTCATAAAGCAGACGCAGAGATAAATATTGATACCTTAGGCGATATCGTTCATAATTACCACAAGCTAAATGAAGGAGTTTAAGAGCTTTCTGATATTCCTTCAAACCAAACTTTATATAAGCCAATGCCATATATTTTGCGTAAGCTCTTTCTTCAGGTGGAACTTTTGGCAGGTATTCTTCGATGACTTTTTCGGCAAAATCAAATTCCCCGGCATAGGTGACAGGGATGACGATATTCATAAAACTACTGGCACGCATGATAATGCCATCTCCCAAGATTTTATTGCTTAATCCCCATTTGTAGAGATCAGCCTGATAGGGGAGGTAGTCGGAGTTTCCATCATAGATTTGTCTGATGCAGAAGCCCACTAAGATAATTAATATAGCTTCTGATTCAACTGCTTTTAATCGTGGGGTGTATTTTTTGAATAATTGTATTAATTGACGGAAGCTAGAAGACTCCAATGGTCTTGTTGCTAATTCAATACATTCTATATAAAGGTGAAGTAAGGGAAAGTTTTCATTCCTATAGGAAGCAGTTTCTTCAAGTAGATTTGTCACTTTTTTGTGATTGACATTCGTGCCGGAAAAAACAGAGCCAGTTGTCACTTCTTTGCATAGCAATTTGAGTTGATAGGAGTTGTGAAATAATTCTAAATTTTCTTTAAATTTAGGAAGATGCACTGTTGCTAAATTGAAGTTATCACGGGGACAATAACCAATCTTAAACTCGTGAAAATACATTTGTTCATAGTAATTTTGGCTACTCCGGGCTTGTTTATCTAAGGTGTCTTCCCATTTTTTGACTTTCTCTTTTAACAGCTCAGATGACAAGCGAATTTCCTCCTGTTTAAGAAGCACTTTATTCCTAAGGAGTGGGTCATTTATAGTGAGATGTTGGAAATAGAAGTCCTCCATTTCTTTGCGAAGCAATCCGACAATATTAGAAAGGCGTTTGTCATTAAACGTTTGCTTCGGCCACATTTTTTTAAAAATGGCCTCTTTTTCTAATACTTTTTTATTCCCATTTTCTTCTGAAAGAGGGTGAAGTTTACGCAGTAGATTGTAAAGTTTTTGAACATCTTTCTTTTTCCCTAAATAAGGGCGGCTTAGATGGTGCTTGAACAGCTTTATCTTCTTGGAATCGAAGTAGTTATTAAATATAGCTATCCAGCATATGAGTTTTTGATTGAGCATGGTGTTTAAAAACTTGATAATTAAGTACTAGTTAGTTTTTTGCTTTTTTTGGGGTGAAAAATGAAAAATCTCTGTCCGTTTTTTTAAAAAACAGGCAGCTATATTTGTGTCACAAAATATTATTACAAAAAAGAAGAGGAACTATTCAGTTCTCTGATAGTAACCCAAAGGTAACAAAATAATTGTTTGGACAAACATTAGAAGGTGAATTTTTATATAAAAAATGTAAAAAGAGTTAGTGATGAAAAAATGAGGAGATTTTTAAATTAACTTGATGGAAAAAGTAGAAATGAGAAATGATAATAAAGGAGGTCGTCTAAATGAAAAAGAAGTACCTTTTACTGAGCGGCAATTGTTAATAATGAAACTTTGGGAAGAACTAGAGAATACCGAAGAAATTGCTTTGAAATTAGGTGTGTCTGTGAATACCATTGTGACACATCTCAGGAGGATGAGAAAAAAATTAGGAGTGAAACGCACATTTGAAGTGTACAAATATATAAAAGAAAGAGAGGAAGGTGAAAAATAAATTAGGCTCTAAAAATAAATTATTATTTAATCATAAAAACGAAAAATATGAAAAAATTATTACAAAGTTTAGCTTTACTACTACTTATTACATGCGGTGTAACTGCTAATGCACAGAATTACAAAATGGCTGTCGGTGCCAGATTGGGGGTACCTATTTCAGCATCCTTCAAATTATTTGTTT
>JALVDO010000676.1 GCA_027008975.1 Saprospiraceae bacterium
GCTTTATTGTTATCCCCCATTTTAAAAACCAGAAAGACAGAAAGTAAAAAGCCGATTGTCGTCTTTGCACAGGATGTATCCGAATCGATTGGCACCAATATGGATTCCGTCGCCATTCGGGATTATTACCGGCAGATCGAGGAATTGGAGCAGTCTTTGGGGGATGATTACGACTTTGAAAAATACTCGTTTGGAGAAAAAACGAGAGCGGGGATAGACCTGCCATTTGCAGATAAAAGCAGTAATCTGTCGGGCTTGTTTTCGGAATTGTACGACCTCTACAGCAACCAAAATCTCGGAGCAATTATCTTTGCTTCGGACGGTATCTACAACGAGGGTAGCAATCCCATTTACAGTAGTAACAAACTTCCAGTGCCGATTTATACCGTTGCACTGGGCGATACGACTCCGGTACGGGATGTTGTTCTGAAGCGGGTATTTCACAATAAAATTGCTTATCTCGGGGATAAATTCACCATTCAGGTCGATGTCGCAGCTCAAAACTTTGCAGGTGAAAGGACGGCTTTGACCATCTATCAAATCAACGGAGGGAAGGCTACTCAAATAGCACAGGAAGCCATAGAGGTGAAAGACAATCAGTTCTTTACCACCAAGGAGGTTATTCTGGATGCCAATAAGTCCGGTGTTCAGCACTTTAGGTTGAGTTTGAAACCCATTAAAGGTGAAAAGATTGTTGCCAATAACAGTCGCGACATCTTCATTGACGTATTGGATGCACGCCAAAAAATACTGATTCTTGCCAACTCGCCACACCCCGATCTCGCTGCCATCCGAAAGGGTATTACCCAAAACAAGAATTATCAGGCGACCATTCGTTACGTATCGGATATTGCCAAAATCAACCTGTCGAAATACGATATGGTTATCCTCCACCAATTGCCCAATTTCGCTCATAAACTGGATGCTACACTGGCAACTTTGCGCAAAAAGAAAACGCCTGTCTGGTTTATCCTCGGTGCACAGTCTGCAATACCGCTACTCAATAAGGCACAGGGTATCCTGAATGTACGAGCGGATATTGCCTCCATCAATGAGGTGCAGGCGGTTGTTGCCAAGGGTTTCGGATTGTTTGAAGTCAGTGACGAATTGAGGAAGAATCTTCCGAATTTCTCCCCTTTGTATGCTCCTTTCGGAGAATTTGAAGCCGTAGGAAATGGCAAGGTGCTGCTCCGTCAAAAAATAGGAAAAATTGACACCAAATACCCGCTTCTGGTGTTTGGAGAGCAGGATGGACAGAAGGTAGGAGTACTCGCCGGCGAAGGACTGTGGAAGTGGGAGTTATTCGATTATTTGGAAAATAACAACCATGATGTCTTCAACGAACTCATCGAAAAAACGGTGCAATACCTGAGTGTGAAAGACGATAAAAGACGATTTCGCGTCAGCGTCGCCAAGCATATTTTTAAGGAAAACGAACCTGCTATCCTCGACGCAGAATTGTACAACGATGCCTACGAGCTCATCAACGAACCCGAAGTCAGCATCACCATTACCGATAGCGAAGGGCGCGACTACGACTACACCTTTAGCCGTCAGGAGAAGACCTATTCCCTCAACGCAGGCATCCTGCCGGTTGGCAATTACACCTTTAGAGCAAGCACCAACCTGAGTGGTAAAAAGCTGACCTACGACGGTAGGTTTAGCGTACAACCCATCCAATTGGAACTCTTCGAGACGACCGCCAACCACACCCTGCTGCAACAACTCAGCAGCCAAAGCGGCGGAAAAATACTATACCCCGCCCGGTTGAATACATTGCCGGAAATGCTGGCAGCCTCCGGCAAAGTAAAACCCGTTATCTATGAAAGCTACAGAACGCGCCCCATTATCCAGCTAAAAGGCATCTTCTTCCTAATACTACTGCTGCTTGCCATTGAATGGTTCTTTAGGCGGTATTTTGGTGCTTATTGAATTCAAAAACAGCGTTCTTATATTTTCCATATTGATTTAGCATATTTTGCAAGTTTATTTTGATAATTGTTCAAACTCGCAATGTTCCACTCATCATACCTGAGTTCATTATGGGTAAGCTTGTATTGGCTGGTTTTGTAAATAATTTTCTTTTCCTCGAAAGATTTTCTGCCAATATTTCGG
>JALVDO010000677.1 GCA_027008975.1 Saprospiraceae bacterium
CTCTATCACCACCGATGCTGATAATATTCTGTAGTTGATCGGTTCTTGCTCCGATTACGTATTGATACATATCCCATGTGTCAACACCTAGGGCTTCTTTAGCGTAGAAGTGATTCCAGGGAGCCGGTGTTTTGAAGTTGGTTAAGTCCAACAACCCGTCATCGACTATATCAATGGTGTAAGCCATAGACTGTCCGCTTTCCTCGCTGACTTTTACGATAAAGGTTTCCTCAGGGCGCAATTCGTCTTTCATGGTGATTTTTGGTTGCAATTTGGTCTGCTTATCGACTACTTTTATGGGGACGACACCGTATAGGCGGATGGGCAGGTCGTTGGCAGTTTGTGCATGAGGTTGTATCAATGTCACATTGGCATAGATGGTCGGTGCCATGTCGGGAGTGACTTTAAACGATATTTCGTTTTCGCCCTCTTTTGAGGAAAACCAAAAGGACTCTATTATTTTGGTGCCGTTTTCGAGCGAGACCAATGCTCTGCCGTTTTTACCCATCGGAATGGTAATAGTGGCGGTTTCTCCAATATTATACGCTTCTTTGTCCGGTTGCATGACAAGCATCGTTGTTGCTTCCTTGCTACTTGGGTCTAAGTCATCAGGCTCACCTGCGTGGAAGAAGTCGGCTGCGCTGTGCCCACTAACGAGGTCTGATGCTGTCACTTCATAACGTCCCCAATGGCTGATTTTAATTTTCCAGGTTGCCTCTCCTTTGCCATTCGTCGTGAGGGTGGCATCTCCCTGATAGTTTTTGTTATTTCCGGCATTGAATCGCGAAACCGCATCGTAGCTGTAATCCCACCACCATCGCCAATTGACACGGAAAAAGCTCACCTTAATTTTTCGGTTGGGAATGGGATTGCCTTTTCCATCCACCACTACAAACTTGACTTCATCTTCCTTGTTGAGTGCTAACTCCTTCCACCCGTATTTGTTTTTCGGAAGGGAAATTCCGACATAGGAAGAATAAGGAGAATATTTTATATAGCGATTACTCGTACTGAAATCACCGCCTTTTTCAAAGACTCTTGTGGTCAGTGCTATCTTTAGCTTACCCCTTGCACTTGCTTTGTTTTGTAAGAATACAGGGTCAAACTCCAGTATGCCCTCGCTATTGAGGTTTTTGTCCACAAGTGTTTTATTGCTTTGGTCGAGTCGGATGGAGTGATCCACAAAGTTATAATCTTTGAAATGCTCGAAAGTCGTAGGAGCATTTCGCAATTGGTATTCAACCTTGGCTCTCAAGTTGGCTGCGGGGGCGCCGTGTAGCCATTTGGCCGTGAGTTTGGCATGGAATGGTTTATTATTCTCATCGAGCTCTTCTGTTCCGAAGTCGAGGTCAATCTTTAGGCGATTGGGTTTGACGGTCTCGATGCGAAGTGTCTTGCGGAAAGTTGCCCCTCCCGCTTTTACAATGGCCGTCCAAAACCCTGTTCCATCATCGGGGTTGGTTTGGCAATAGACGGGGTAAATACCATCTACATTGGTCGTAGTTGAGTAGCTTTGTACTTCCTGCCCCTTGGCATTGCGGAGTGTAAAATGAATGGGGTAGTCATGCGGCAATTGATTGGTTTTGTCTTCGAGAATGAAGTTGAGGTAGATGGAGTCGCCCGGTCTCCAAACACCCCTTTCTGCGTATAAATACCCTTTTAATCCCTTTTGTGTTCTAGCCCCGTCCACTTTGAATTGAGAGAGTGATAGGGGAGACTCTCCTCGTATTTTCAGATAGCCACCATCTGTTTCTGTTTTGGCGACAGCCACAAAAGCCTCTCTTTCGAGGTGCAAAAAGACCATTCCTTCATTATTGCTGATGCCCGAGTTGATTAATTGTTGTTGATAGTCATAAAACTCGACGGTCGCGCCGGCAATGGGCTTGCTTGTTCTCAGGTCGGTAACGGCAGCGAAATAGTCTTTTGTATTATTACTTTTGACAATGATACCGATATTGGATGCCAAAATGTTCTTCTTGAGGAAACGGTCCGAATTGTAATAGGCCGGCTTGCAGGGATTATCTCTGTCTTCCCATTCAAAACCCTCATACCAGCCATAGGGACCATAATAATTATTTAAAAAGCTCCTTTGGTCATTTTCTTCTTCAAAATCAA
>JALVDO010000678.1 GCA_027008975.1 Saprospiraceae bacterium
AACTTTTTAGGTTGTGGGGACGGTACTCTGGTATCGGTGGGCAATTGTTGATGTCTCCATGTCTGCCACCCTCCGTTTAATACGGCGACCCGTTGATGCCCGAGCCATTTTAGTAGCCACCAAAGCCGGGCGGCAATGGCTCCTCCTTTGTCATCGTAAGCGATTACCTGTGTGTTATTATCGATACCCCAATCAGAGAGCTTTTGGGTAAATAGCCCGATATTGGGAAGTGGATGGCGCCCCGTTTTTCCGGTTATGATTTCGCCTGATAAATCTTCATCCAAATGAGCATAAACGGCATTGGTGATATGTTCGGTATTGTAGGCATTCCGACCTGCATTTGTATCGCTTAGCGAAAAGCGGCAGTCGATAATCACCCAGTCGGGGCGTTCTATATTTGCGGCAAGCGCATCAGTGCCAATTAACGTATCGTACATCACTTTTTGTTAGGTTCTTCTGCAAAGTTATACTAAAAACGGACGATTTACTGTTTTGGCAGCGTGGTTTTATGAAAAACTCATAGATATTATTAAATTTGGTCTTCTTAAAATATCGAACACTTATGTCCTATAAAGCAATTATCCTTTTCTTCGCTCTTCCTTTTTTTGTGGGAATTTCCTTTGCCCAGATTCAATCTCCTTATGATTTTATTGATGGATACGGAAGGCAATTCACCCCTCATCACAGGCTCGTGGATTATTTTGAATACGTTGCCGCTAATAGCGATGAAGTAAAATTAGTTCCTTACGGAAAAACGAACGAGGGACGGACTTTGATGATTGCCATTGTTTCAACTCCCGAAAATATTAAAAACATCGATCAAATTCGATTGAATAATCTAAGGAAAACCGGACTGGAAGAGGGTGCTGATAATCCCGCGCTTGATAGAGTTATCGTATGGCTTAGCTACAGTGTGCACGGCAACGAGGCCGGTGGTTCGGAAAGTTCTATGCTCGTGTTGCACCAATTGACGGATAAGCATAACCAAAAAGTACAGTCGTGGCTCAAAAACACCATCGTCATACTGGATCCCTCCCTTAATCCCGACGGTTATTCCAGATATACAAACTGGTATCGGGATATAGCTCCTTTAGACCCCAATCCGGTAGCGAGTACCAGAGAGCACGACGAGCCCTGGCCGGGCGGAAGGGTGAATCACTACTTATTCGACCTCAATCGAGATTGGGCATGGCAAACACAGGTGGAATCTCGCCAACGGATGAAAATTTATCATCAGTGGATGCCGCATATTCATGCCGACTTACACGAGCAGTTTTATCAAAATCCATACTACTTTGCCCCGGCAGCAGAGCCCATGCACAAATACATAAGCGATTGGCAGCGTAGTTTCCAGATAGAAATTGGCAAAAACCATACGAAATATTTTGACCAAAAAGGGTGGTTGTACTTCACCCGCGAGGTCTTTGATTTGTTTTATCCAAGTTATGGAGATACTTATCCTATTTTTAATGGCTCAATTGGGATGACTTATGAGCAGGCGGGGCATAGCCGTGCAGGTAGAGCAATTATCATGCCTAATACGGATACACTAACACTGGCGGACAGGATTGCTCATCATGCGACTACTTCTATCTCTACGGTCGAGGTTGCATCTGTGAATGAATCCCGTATTCTTCAAAATTTTGAAAACTTTTTTGCACAGGCTAACAAACATGCCAAGGGAGCATACAAAGCCTACGTCATTAAGCGGACTAATAATCCGGATAGGATGAGAGCGCTGTGTGCACTACTTGATAAAAATGGGATTAGATACGGGATGGCGGCCGGTACGCGGGGGGTGTCAGCTTTCGATTACAATCGAAGAATGGACACTAGACTGAAGGTTGAAAATAACGATTTAGTTATCAATGCTGCACAACCAATGGGGGTGTTGACGCAGGTGTTGTTCGACCCCGATGCCGTATTGAGTGATTCTCTTACTTATGACATTACTGCATGGGGGCTGCCTTATGCATATGGTCTGGAGGCTTATGCCAGTAAGGAGGAAATACCCATCAGGGCGGGATATGACTTTTCGATTTACGATAAAAAGGAATCGGTGGTAAAACAGCCTTATGCTTACCTGTGCCGCTGGGAATCCATGGCAGATGCCCGATTTTTGGCAGCTATTCAGGCAGCGGGTATCCAGGTGAGGGTGGCTGCTATTCCATTTGCGTTACTAGGGGAGTCTTATCGGGCGGGTACGCTAATTTTGACTCGTGCCGACAATAGAAAGAGAGCTGATTTTGATAAGGTAATTCAAAGTCTGGCAAAAGAGCATAAACGTCATTTATGGAGGGTTGCTTCCGGATTCTCAGACCGTGGTGCTGATCTGGGTTCGGGAAAGATGAAGTTGCTTAACCGGGCACACATTGCCGTTCTGTCCGGCAAAAATACGAGGGCATACGCCTTTGGATACGTTTGGTATTACTTTGAGCAGGAGTTGCATTATCCAATTGATATTTTCAGTAGGGATGTCAATGGAATACCTCTGGATGACTACAATGTATTGATTATACCGGAAGGGCGGTTTCATTTTTCATTCAAGGAAAGAGAAAAACTTAAAACATGGGTTGAAAACGGAGGACAACTGATTATAATGGGTGCTTCAAACCGGGAATTTGCGGGGCAGGAGGGTTTTGATTTGAAGAAAAAGGACAATAAAACCGGCGATGAAAAAAATGATGATAACCTTCAGCCTTATGATGAGCGTGAACGAACTGCTATTCCCGACTCCAATCCGGGGGCAATTTATAGCGTTAAAATAGATAATACCCATCCACTGGGATATGGCCTTTTGAATAGATATTACTCATTGAAGGTGAATACCATGGCTTATCCTTATCTTTCCGAAGATGGAAATGTCGGGATTATTGGCGATGCTCCGGAAGTTATCGGCTTCGTAGGGCACAAAGCCAAAGAGGAATTAAAAAAGACGCTTGTCTTTGGTGTGCAGGAAAAAGGAAGGGGGAATATCGTTTATTTGATAGACAATCCGTTGTTTCGATGTTTTTGGGAAAATGGAAAATTCCTTTTTAGCAATGCCGTATTCATGGTTGGGCAGCGTTAATCCCTTGAAATGTCAGGAAAGAGTCATTTTAAGGACGCCTCAAATTGAATTAATTGCTGAAAACTAAATTACCTTTGGCTGTGTTTTCCGACGGGTTGGGAGAACACAACAAACAAAACCATTAAATATAAAGTAGTATGAAATTAGTATCAACTGTGTTGATTGCGCTTGGCTATATCGCCTCAATCAATGCACAATCGATTATCGCTGAGACCAAAAAACCTTTGAAAGAAATTGCTCTAATCGAGATGCCCTATCAGGATAATGCAGCGTTGTTGGAGGAGGAATTAGAACGAAGAGCGCCCGGTGTCGCACCCCGTTTTGCAGTAGCTTTACCGGTAGACATTACCCCTTTTACAGCGGGGGACTGGGAAGTGCTAAATGATGGTACAGCAGTTTGGCGGCTGCGCATTAAATCATTGGATGCTCACAGCCTGAACTTTGGATTTACGGAGTACCGGATGCCCCCAAGTGGAAAATTACTATTTTATCCCTTTAACAAAAAGAGGGTAGTTGGCCCGTTTACAGACAGAGATAATGAGACGCACGGGCAGTTGTGGACCCCCGTTATTGAAGGGGATGAGATTGTACTTGAAGTGCAAATAAGTGCAGCCGAAAAATCTAATTTACGGTTGCGATTATCTTATGTCAATCACGATTTTTTAGGTTTTGGAACAGCACTCTCAGGGTCTTGTAATTTGGATGTTATCTGTGGTGCTGATGACGGGTACGAGATTGTAGATGGATATAGGGATATTATCCAGTCCGTCGCTGTTTACGGCACGGGCGGCACAACCTTTTGTACGGGGGCACTAATCAATACAACCAAAAATGATTGTGAGCCCTATTTCCTGACGGCTAATCACTGTATGGGAGGCGAGTCACCGGCTTCGATTGTGGTGTATTGGAATTACGTAAATAGTTTTTGCCGGATACCAAACTCTGCTGCAAGCGGAAGTGCAGGAGATGGCGTTTTGACGGATTTTAATACCGGAGCAATAAAAATGGCAAATTATGCTCCTTCGGATTTCTTTTTGCTGAAGCTGGACGATCCCGTCTCTTCCACGGCGGATGCCTTTTTTGCGGGGTGGAGTATTAGTAGCGATTTGCCGGCGGATACCGCCATTGTCATTCATCACCCCAATACCGAAGAGAAGCGGATCAGTTTTGAGTTTGATGCGCTGCATTTTGGTGAATGGGGGAATGGAGACACCAATGTACCCGATGGAGACCACGTTATCATACCGGATTGGGATATAGGAACGACAGAGGGAGGCTCTTCCGGTGCCCCCCTGTTTAACAGAAATAAACAGATTATAGGACAATTGCACGGAGGTGGCGCAGCCTGTGGGAATGATTCCTATGATTCCTTTGGCTGGATTGGAGCATCTTGGGAAGGAGGAGGAACCCCTTCGACTCGCTTGAAGGACTGGCTAGACCCGGACAATACCGGTGTGACTCAGATTGATGGCAGGACGCAATTAGCGTGTAGCTTTTCTGTCATTGCTGCCGTGAACAACCTGAACATTTGTGCGCCTGATGAGGTCGTTTTTTCTTTGGATGTCAGTGAGAATTTTGCAGATGATGTTACGCTTAGCCTCGATGGGCTTCCCGATAATGCATTGGCAACTTTTGCGGAAAATCCGGTTAGCCCGGGAGGAACAACCACGCTGACGATAAGTAATACGGATATGCTGTCGGCTGGTTCGTACAGTTTTACACTAATGGGGACGGATGGGACAAACGTTTCCAACTATACCCTGATAATGAACATCGCAACAGGCGTACCTACTATTAGCGGTGTGGTGCCGGTTGATGGAACGGCAGATTTACCCCTTAATGTGATGTTTGGCTGGGCAGGTGCCGGTGTTGATGTTACTTACGATTTTCAGCTTGGGACTGACGCCGCCCTAAATGACTTGGTGATGGACGAAAGTGGATTGACGACCGCTAACATAAGCTCTATTTTATTGAATACCCAAACGGATTACTTCTGGAGAGTTCGGGGTATCAATACTTGCGGAGCAGGAGAGTGGGGTAATGTCACTACTTTTAGTACAGGTGCCATTGCCTGCGGAAATACGAATGCCTCTGATTTGCCAATTGCAATAGATCCAAATACAGAAGGGTCCATTAGTTCGGTCATCAATTATGCGGGAAATGGAACAGTCTCGGATGTTCAGATTCAGGGCTTAGAGATTTTGCATACCTGGGTTGGTGATTTGAGTGCAACTTTGACTTCCCCTGCCGGAACGACTATTGAATTATTTAATCAACCGGGTGTTCCTGCAAGTGGCTTTGGTTGTGGTGGTGATAATGTTGCCGTAAGTTTTTCTGATGATGCTGCTATGTCGGCTGACGATTTGGAAAACTCCTGTGGCGATAATATAGCATTGGAAGGTGATTTTCAACCAATTGACCCTTTTGCTGCTTTCATTGGAGAGAACTCACAAGGTGATTGGGTGTTGACTATCTCAGATGTCGTTGCTGAAGATGGTGGATCTTTGGAGAGCTGGTCACTATTTATTTGTACAACGGTTCCCGATGAGGCTGCAATCTTCCCAAATCCGACAAGCTTGGCCGTTTGTCCAGAGACTACATTTAGTTTTTATATTCTTGTCGGTAATGGGTTTGAAGGGCAAGTTGGCTTTTCCTTTGATGGTCTGCCGGAAGGTACGGAGGTGACAACCAACCCTGTGGTGATAGCGCCGGGAGACAATGTGGAAGTTACGGTGTCTAATCTTCCGCAGGGAAGCTATACTTTAAACGTTTCGGCAACCGATGGCACCCAAAATAGTCTAGGTAGTGTTGCCATTGATGTGATGTCGCCATTAACTGCTTCCGGTTTATTGCTGCCGAACGACGGGGAAGCAGATACTCCAACGGGTATGACGTTTACTTGGAATCCAACAAGTGGAGCGAGCTCCTACATTCTTACGATTGCGAGTGACTCTGATTTTGCAGATGTGGTATTTACGACAACCACTTCCGGGACGAGCTACAATGTCACCGGGCTTGATTTCAATCAGACGTATTATTGGCATATTACTCCAATCGGTTTGTGTGGCGAAGGCTTGGCATCTGACACCTTTAGCTTTTCTACCATTCCCGACCTGTCTACGACCGCTACCCCTTCAATAGTCGATATTTGCCAGTCAGGAGTCGTGAATGTCCTTATTCAACCCGGAGTAGGTTTTGGAAATCCGGCTAGTGTGAGTATGCAGGCATCCTCTTCTGTGCAGCCACAGGTGACTTATGATATTGACCCCAATATGGTCGTTCCCGGGATGGGTTTCAATGCTACGATTTCCGATTTTGGGGCATTGGTGGAGTCATCGGTAGATTTGGTATTTACCATTTCGGATGGTAATTACAGTCGGGATGTAACGGTCAAGGTCTCTTTTGACCCTGTACCGACGATACCTTCGTTAATCGAGCCAACCAATGGAGCAACAGTGCTTTCGGCGATGGTCGTTTTTGATTGGTACACTTCTCCAAATGCAAGCGGGTATTTATTTGAGTTGGCGACCGACGAAGGCTTTACCAGTATCGTGCTATCAGAAGAGGTTACCTCTTCCTCTTATACGGTTAGTGAAATTCCGGGAGAGATGGGCGTGTATTTTTGGAGAGTGACAGCCATAAATGATTGTGGTCAGGCAACGACGGCTCCGGTTTCGTTCAATTATACGACGGCAACTTACGAATTAGCGGGAAGAAAGATAGATGTTTTCCCCAATCCAACGAGCGAGCGGCTGAATATTTCCTTCAGTATGCCTTTTGAAAAAGATTTGCAAGTGGTATTCTTTGATATTACAGGAAAGGTGTTGGATACATTCACTATCCTCAAAGGAAGTGAAGGGGCATTAATAGATGTGACAAAATATCCGGCGGGAATTTATCTATTGAAAATATCCGGAAATACCGGAACGCTAGTAGAGCGGATTGTGATTGAAAAGTAATTTTTCTTCAACTTTTGATAAAAAAAGCTACTCGAGAATAATTTCGAGTAGCTTTTTTTGTTTTAACAAAATCCTTTTACCGATTTAGGGGTTATACTAAAGTGTAGCGTAAATACTTACCACCTTATGATTTAAATCAAAAAAGGCATTTCCATGACAAAAATGGTGCACTACTCGTAAGTAGTTACAATAAAATAATAGTGAACAATGAAGAAGAAAGATATACAAAACAGAGCAGATATTGACCGGTTAATGCGGTATTTTTATGACAAACTACTTGAGGATTCCGAGATGGATATTATTTTCAATAAGGTATTGACGATGGATTTTGAGCACCACTTTTCCATTTTAGTGGACTTTTGGGATAATATTTTGTTTTATACCGGCGCTTATAAAAATAATGCGATGGCAAAACACTTTGCACTCAATGATAAATATCCTTTGACGAAGGAGCACTTTGATACTTGGCTTGGCTTCTTTCACGAGGCGGTAGATGAATTATTTACCGGGGAAAAAGCCGAGTTGGCGAAAAGCCGCGCTACTTCTATTGCTACCATCATGCAAATCAAAATGGAACAATTGAACCAGCCCTTATGATTCTCAAAATAATCTATATCCTCCTCATTCTTTACCTCATCGCTATCGGAGGGGTTTATTTGTTTCAGCGACAGATTAATTATCTACCTAATCAACTTCGGCACGATTATCATTTTGCTTTCGATCAGCCTTTTGAGGAGTTTTTTATTGAAGCAAGTGACGGTGCGACAATCAATGTTTTGTTTTTTCCACAGACCGCAGGGAGGAAACAATCTCGTGGACTGATTTTGTATTTCCATGGTAATGCGGATAATTTACAGCGGTGGGGGCAGTACGCCATTGACATGACAAGACTTGGTTACGATGTGGCGATGATGGAGTTTCGGTCTTTTGGCAAAAGCACGGGATACTTAACGGAAGAAGCACTTTATGACGATGCTTATGTCTTTTATCAATGGGCAATCAAAAAATTTCCGCATGATAAACTGATTGTCTATGGTCGCTCTTTGGGTTCGGCAATTGCTTCCAACCTGTGTACTAAAATCACACCGGATTTATTGATATTGGAGACGCCATTCAATAGTTTTCGCGGGGCTATTTCGCGGGCATTACGTCCGCTTGTGTTTCCCTTCCCGTTTCAGACGAAGTATTCCAATGAGGAGTTTATCCCCCACATCAAAGCGCCTATTGTCATCTTTCAGGGGACGAGGGATCGCATCACTCCAATCTCCTCGGCACGCAAGCTAAAGCCGCTTTTGAAGCAAGGAGACCGTTTTTTTGTAATACCCAAAG
>JALVDO010000679.1 GCA_027008975.1 Saprospiraceae bacterium
TTATAGTTCCATTTAATTACGAAGATTAAGGGGCTAACGCCCCAGGTAGAATAGTGAGTACTTGAGGAGTTACTATGTTTATGTATCAAATCAGGCTCGAATAATCAAATTGAGAATTGCTGCAAAAGCAGCCTTTGTTTGGCAAAAACAGTGGGGTGGTAAGTAGTTACAAAAAAATTAACACCAAATTAACTTTATTCTTCGTTATTTCTTCGTTGCTTTGCGTCTAAAATAGGGGAGTGAGACATACTCTAAAGGTAAATACTTACCACGCGGAGGCGTACCTGCTCGGATTTTTCCAGCAGGACAGTTAGATTTCGGGTGCAAATTCAACTGCATTAATTATCATTTGATATTATCTCATTTTGGTTGTTAGACCAAAAAATCCGTGTAAAATACCGTGTTGATGGTGTAAAATCGGTGTAAATCCGTTCAATCTGTGTTATCCGTGTTCCCTTTATCCCCTCATGACCAAATTATAAATAAAGTATGAGGTAGTAAGTAGTTACCTCTAAATTTAGAATTAAAGCCAAAAATAATGAAAAAATTCGGAGTTATAACTTTTATCCTACTGGCAAGCATTCAGATTGTCATCGGGCAAAGCAAAAGTGTAAAAGTAGGCGTTGTCGGGTTTTACAATTTTGAAAATCTATTCGATACGGTTGATGATCCCGAAATCAACGATGAGGAGTTTCTACCCAATGGCGATAGAAAATGGACAGATGACTTATATCAGGAAAAACTGGACCACCTGGCGAGAGTCGTATCCGAAATCGGTACAAAACTGAGTCCGGATGGAGTGGCTTTACTTGGCGTAGCTGAGGTAGAGAACCGAAGAGTGTTGGAGGATTTTGTACAACGACCTGCTGTCGCCAACAGGCACTATGAAATTGTTCATTACGATTCGCCAGATAAGCGCGGAATTGATGTCGCCTTGCTCTATCAGCCGAAGTATTTCAAGGTCACCTACAGCAAAAACTATCCTCTGGAACTTTACGACGAAAACGGCAAGCGAAAATATACCCGCGATATCTTGTACGTCGCGGGATTATTTGATGGAGAGCCTTTACACGTTCTAGTCAATCACTGGTCTTCCCGTGGAGGGGGAGCAGCGGCTATTGGTTATCGAAATGCCGGTGCTGCCAAGTGTAAGGCTATTTCCGATTCAATTATGATGGTCAACCCCAATGCAAAAATAATTATCATGGGCGACCTCAATGACGACCCGAGTAACGAAAGTGTGAAAAAAATACTGGGAGCTAAGGCAAAGCAGCGACAAGTAAAGGAAAAGGGATTTTTTAACACCATGTACTCAAAATACAAAAAGGGATTCGGAACCCTGGCTTACAACGACGCGTGGAACCTTTTTGACCAGTTAATTGTTTCCAAAGCATTGATTGATGAAAAAGTACCCGGTTACCATTTTTATAAGTCACACGTCCTGAGAGAGGATTATTTGATTCAGAAATTTGGTCACTTCAAAGGATATCCATTCCGTACTTTTGGAGGCGGTAATTACATTGGTGGATATAGTGACCACCTACCGGTGTATTTGTACCTAGTCAAAGAGGTTGATTGATTTTTTCAATAAGGGTTATTTTAAAAGGAAAAAATTTAAAAAAAAATGAAAATAATTTGCGAATAATATATTTCTTAATGTATCTTTGCAGCGCTCAATTAGAGAAGGAGCTTTTAAAGTCGACTTTTTTAATAGATTTTCATTGAAATGCGAATGTAGCTCAGTTGGTAGAGCACGACCTTGCCAAGGTCGGGGTCGCGGGTTCGAGTCTCGTCATTCGCTCATTTTTTAAATGGGTTTTAGATTACTCTTTAACCCATTTTTTATAGGATTTTAAGTCTAAATGCCCGGATGGTGGAATTGGTAGACACGCCGGACTTAAAATCCTGTGGCCTTTGGGCCGTGCGGGTTCAAGTCCCGCTCCGGGTACAAATTTTTATACGTGAGAGCCTTCATTTTTGAAGGCTTTTTTTGTTAGCGGCAATGTCATTATAATCGGGTGCGTGAGAAACAGTTCGGTTATTTTTTGGATAGTTATAGCTGGTTTTTTATACCTTTGTTGTAAATATGGCTATGCTGAGAACTGTTCA
>JALVDO010000680.1 GCA_027008975.1 Saprospiraceae bacterium
AGGCATGCTCAACAGATATAAAATACCCGTATTTAGCCCCCTTCCGGCAGTACCGCCATTTTCGAGATTCGTCTCTGCCGATAAACGACACATCGGGCATTGAGCGACTACATCCTGTGCTACAAAAGCTAGCACGATGATTGTCAATAGAACTGTGATTATTTTATACTTTTTCATAATTTTTAAATTTCTCTAATTCTATCATTCAATTTCCCGCTAAGGGGCGCCCATACGGGCAAGCAAAAGTTTCGCAAAGTGACGCAAAGAATTACTTTTATTCAATCATTCAAATCCGTGTAAATCCTTTCAATCCGTATCATCCGCGTTCCCCTTCATTCTATCATTCTATCATTCTATCATTCTATCATTCTATCATTCAATCATTGGATCATTCAATCGTTAACCATAAAACGGGCGCAACATCAAATAAATAACGGGGCCGGTAATGGCTACGTAAAGCCAAATAGGAAACACCCAACGCGCCATTTTTTTATGCTTGTCAAACTGTTCTGTATAAGCCCGAATGAAGGTAAACAAAACCAACGGCAAAACAAAAGCAGCCAAAGCAATATGGCTCAAAAGTAATAACAAATACGCCACTCGCCATTTTCCGACTGCCAACAACTCCTCCGCATCCACAACCCCATCGTGATTAGCATCTCCGAATTTGGTCTCAGGCGTAGTAAAGTGGTACACTACATATAACAACAAAAACAACACCGAAAAGATTATAGCGATATAAATCGTCTTGCGATGACGCACCACATCCTTCTTTTTAATAAAATACAAAGCCAGCAACAACAAACAAGCCGTAATGGCATTGAACGAGGAATACAACGGAGGAAGAAAAGAAAAACTCCACCCCTCAGGCAAGGTGATAATCGGCTTTCGCGCCATTCCTATCAAAATAAAAACGATTGCACTGAAAATCCACGCCCATCGCTTCATGCGTCTGATGGCAACCTCATCGTTCTTAGCTTTAGATTTATTCATTTTCCTTAAACGTTTTACGCATCTTAACGACAGGTAGCAAAATAGCGATATGCTCCACCATTAACTTTTGGTCGTTTGTAGCGGCAACATTATAAAATCCCCTTATTTTTCCATCCATATCCACTAAGCTAAAGTAGGTATTGACAGATTCGTCCTCTCCTTCCCGAAATGGGAAATGGAAAGCAGAACGTGCATCAATATTGGAAGGATAGAGGAAAAACAGTTGTCGATTATCCGTCAATTCCGTTTCACTCAAAAACTGTGATAATTTATCCTTTTCAAAAAAAGAAGAATCCGTAACAAAATTCAGGAAAAAGACGTCCTTTCTGAAATCGAATTGCTTGTGTAGTTTTTGTAAAAACTGAATCTTCTCCTCAGTCTCTTTCCCAGCTCTGAAATCAGAAAAATTAACAATAAACAATGCCCTACCCAAGTTTTTGGTAACGACCTCCGCGTTATCATAATTCCTCGCATCGACAACAGGCATCTCTCCATAATCACCAAGTTTAGCAAGAAGTGATTTGCGATAATTGGCTCCCGCCTGCAAATAATACCAAGAACCTGCCGGCAGAACAACAAACATCAAAAAAAGGATGAGACCTGTTTTCCAACCCGCTATTGTAGATGTATTTTCCATGTTTTGTACATTACTATAATGCAAAAAGCGACCAAATCACTAGCAATAATTTGGTCGCTCTTGCAACAAAAAAAAATTTCGACACAACAGTGCCAAAAAACACAACTAACCTCTGTTACTTTCGATGATATAAGTGTCTTTTAACAACCCGCTTTCTTTCTGAATTTCTTCTTCTTGAATTTCTTTCCCTGTTGAATCCCCATGGTGTTCACGTCGATTCATCCACGAATTGCCATCTTGGAAAAAGGGAAACATTGCCCAAACCAACAAGCCAATTGGAAACAACACCGCCCACGATAAACTTTTGACCTCATATCCGAGGTGCATGAACTCAAAGATAATAAAACGCGCTTTGTAGATTGAAAAACCAATAAGCAACAAAATGACAATCCATTTAATAATCCCGGTGTGCGGTTCGCCGTTGCCACCAATAAATCCCTTTCCATAAAGAGAGGTTATAACCTCCAGCAAGGTGATGACAGCCAATAATTTTAACCCAAAAAATACTCTTTTTTTGCTTTCTTCGTATGATAAATGTGACATAATTTCAAATTGAATTTTTTAATAATGATTACGGTAGAGGTATCCTTTACTACAATAAATAGAATACTAAGAAAACAAATACCCACACCAAATCTACAAAGTGCCAATATAATCCTATCTTCTCAACCATCTCATATCCATTCTTACGCTTCACATACACCCCGCTGGCAGCATTAATCAGAATTATCAACAAAAACACCACCCCGGAAAATACGTGAAATCCGTGAAACCCCGTAATAAAGAAGAACAAACCTCCGAATGCTTTTGGTCCGAACTGCTCAGACTGGATAGAATTGGCAAACGCTCCCTCTGTCACCTTAAATTTACGGTGTTTAAACATCTGCTCGTCTAGTACAAAGCCGGGATAATCACCTGGCGGCATAGCGGCTGCCTCCTCTTCATGATGCGCCGCGGGTTGATGCTCCGCACCACCTTCGTGCATTTCAACATGTCCCGCCTGCCCCTCTGCGCCATGTCCACTATGCAGCTTATGTATCAGATAAGGAGTCCCAACCTTAAACACCTCATCGGTTTCCTTCCCCTCATCATCCAAATAGACCCCGGCCATCGTGTGTGTACCGAAAGGATCAGTTCCAATTGTAAGATGCTCTTTGCTAATCAGGTTATTCCATTCCCATGCCTGACAACTAAGGAAGCCCAAACCGCCAAGTACTGTCATTAGCATCCAAAACACCACACCATTTTTATTCTCTCGGTGTCCCTCTTGTACTGCACGAACCATGGTTACGGAACTGATGATTAACAAGAATGACATAATGGTCACAAAGACCAATGGGAGATGCGTTGAATCACCAAATCCAAAGTTATTAAAAGGTCCCGTTGCAAAAACCGCATCGGGTAATGGCCAACTAGGGCTACTAAACCTCAATGCCCCGTAAGCGATAAGGAAACCACCAAATGTGAAAGCATCCGAAAGAAGGAAATACCACATCATCAACTTTCCATAACTCGCTCTGAATGGTCGTTCTCCTCCGCCCCAGGCAGAATTTGGATCATAGTGTTCGGTATCGTGATCAGCTACTGAATGATTCGCCATTGTTCTACAGTTTACTGGTTATTGTAAAATAAAAAATAATAATAAATATATCCACAAAATATCGACAAAATGCCAATATGTAAGTACTAATTCTAATCGCAATTTTCGAGATGCCGTCACCTTAAATGGAATGGAAAAAGCTACCAAAATGGAAATGGCTATTGCCAACAATCCTCCCAATACGTGGCCAGCATGCAACCAAGACAAAATATAAGTAAAATCCCCGGAGGCATTGGTGCGCAAAGGTAATCCGTATTCCATCATCGTCAGCCATCCCTGATATTGAAAAATCAAAAAACCAACGCCTAAAATTCCAGCCCCAAGCAGATAATTTTTATATGGGCGCTCTTCCTCGCGTTTGAATGCCAGATACGACAGATGCAGCAATACACTACTCAAAATAATGAGTGCCGTGCTAATATAAAACGCCTTCGGCATGACAAACTCAATCCAATTACCCGATGCCTGCCGCACGACATAAGCACTGGTAAGGGATGCGAATACCATTAGTATGCTTCCAATACCTACCCATAAAGCAAACTTCAAAGGATGAATTTTACTTTGTAAATAAGGCTTTACTGTATGTCCGTTTGTTGTATCCAAAATTTAACTCAATTTATCAAGATAGAAAAAAATCAACACCAAAGGAATGTAAGCTATGGAATAAAACATCAAACCCAAGGCCGATTTTTTTGTATATTTTCTATAAAAAGTCCAGGCGAAGTAACTAAAGCCCAAGCTTAACAATACCGCAACAATCGCCGTTACCACACCCGTTGCGCCCAGAAACCAAGGCAATAATACAACGGGAATCAAGAATAATGAATATATCAAAGACTGCATTCCCGCACTTCGATCCAGCATTCCATCCGTCTCCGGCATAAACTTAAACCCCGCCTTTTTGTAATCCTCAAACCCCAAATAGCCAATAGACCAAGAATGCGGAAATTGCCACAAAAATTGCAAAACAAACAAAGACAACCCTAGCAGCGTCAATTTTCCTTCTGCTGCCGTACATCCTATCAACATAGGTAACGCACCAGGAAAAGCTCCGACAAAAATTGCTACTGGTGACAATCTTTTTAACGGCGTATAAATGAAAGCATAACTAACCAACGCCACCATCCCCAAAATAGCTGTCCACGGATTGAACAATGCCAAAAAGCCTATGCCTACAATAGACATGATGCCTCCCGCGATGACTGCCTCTAACACACTCATTCGATTTGCAGCAACCGGTCTGTTCGCAGTCCTGACCATCAACTTATCAAAGTCCTTTTCCAAAGCCTGGTTGAACACATTCGCAGCACCGGTGACCAAAAAACCGCCAATAAATAACACAAGCACATTCTTCCAGTCAATGCTTCCATTTGAAGCAATCAAAAAAGCCATGACCGAAGAGAAAACAACTGTCATTGTCAGCCGAAACTTTATCACCGCTTTATAGTCCTGCACCTTTTGCAGCACCCACCCTCCTGCAGAGCGTGTTGAAATTTTAGTATTTTCCTTCACTCGTATAAATTGTTACGTTCGACTTTTCCAATTAATGAATATCCGCTTCCCCTTCCTTCAGAGGCTCAATCTGTGGATTGAAGTCCGTCCCATCTTCATTATTATAATAATCGTAAGCCCAGCGCTGAACGGTCGGTAACTTGCCTGGCCAGTTACCATGCCCTGCGTGAATAGGTGTTGTCCACTCTAATGTATTTGCTTTCCACGGATTGCGTTCGGTAACCTTTCGTCCCTTCCAAATAGAACGGAAGAAGTTGACAACAAACAGAATCTGCACAAAGAAAGTCAATATGGCAGCAACCGTTATAAACTTATTCATCGTTGAGAAGTGTGCAAACGTCTGGAATACATCAAAACTATAATACCTACGTGGCACACCTGCTATTCCCAAATAGTGCATTGGCCAAAAGATACAATACGCTCCTATCATCGTACCCCAAAAGTGGATCTTACCCAAAGTTTCATTCATGAAGCGACCGTACATCTTGGGAAACCAGTGATAAATGCCGGCAAACATGCCAAAAAATGCTGCAACCCCCATCACAATATGGAAGTGCGCAACAACAAAATAAGTATCGTGCATCTGAATATCAATCGTTGAATTTCCAAGATAAATACCTGTCAATCCTCCGGAAATAAACATAGAAACAAACCCTACCGCAAACATACTCGCACTATTATATCGAATACTTCCTCTAAATATAGTTGTAATCCAGTTGAAAACCTTTACGGCAGAAGGTACTGCGATAATCAGCGTAAAAACAACAAAGAAATTGGCTATGAATGGATTGATTCCCGACATAAACATGTGGTGAGCCCAAACAATGAAGGACAAAAATCCAATTGCCATCATGGAAAAGACCATGGCCTTGTAACCAAATATTGGCTTACGGCTGTGAACGGACAATACCTCTGATACCAACCCCATTGACGGTAGAATAATAATATAGACTTCAGGGTGCCCTAAAAACCAAAACAAGTGCTGGTACAAAATCGGACTCCCTCCTGCGTACTCAAGAGCATGCCCTCCAACAAATATTTCATTCAGATAAAAACTTGTGCCAAGAATACGATCGGCCATCAGCAACAAGAACCCCGATACAACAACAGGGAAAGATAGCAATCCTATGATAGCAGTAAGGAAAAATGCCCAAATGGTCAATGGCATTCTCCACATCCCCATTCCTTTTGTTCTCAAGTTCAATACAGTCGTAATGTAGTTAATGCCTCCTAACAGTACCGAAACAACGAAAAGGGTTAAACTAACCAACCATAACGTCATACCGACCCCCGAGCCCATCGAAGCCTCAGGTAACGCACTAAGTGGAGGGTAAGCCACCCATCCTCCGGAAAATGGTCCTGTGCCAACAAAAAGAGAAATGAACATAACCAATCCCGCCATAAAGAAAAACCAATAGGAAAGCATATTCATAAAAGGAGAGGCCATATCTCGTGCGCCCACTTGCAATGGAATCAGCAGATTACTGAACGTTCCACTCAAACCTGCAGTCAATACAAAGAAAACCAAAATGGTACCATGAATCGTCACTAGAGCGTAGTAAAAGTCCGGTGATAATACGCCAAATCCCTCGTCATTGAGTGTAATCCATTTCCCGAGAAGGGGTTTGACCCATGCCATACTAGTCTCGGGAAAGCCTAATTGCATCCTGAAAATAATTGACATAAAAGCAGCAATAATTGCCCAAATCATTCCGGTGATTAGAAATTGTTTGGCAATCATCTTGTGATCTTGACTGAATATGTAGTGGTTTATAAAACCGGACTTATATTTATCACCATGATCGTGCTCGTGAAAGTGATCATCATAGCCGTATTCTTCGATCAAATAATCGGTACGACTCTGCTCTTTACTTTTGTCAGCTACATGCGCCATGTTGTAATTATTTTATTTTTCTTCAAAAATTGTTCGAAGGTTCCTATTTTTATTGTGTTATTATCTTAAACTCTGTTCTCCGGTTTTGTCTTCTCCCCTCTTCAGTAGCATTATCACCTATGGGCATCGTCTGTCCGTATCCAGCAGCCGACACTCTACTCATGTCGACATTCCTTTTAGCTAAATAGTCATACACGGCTTTTGCTCTTGCTTCAGACAAGGCCATATTTGCATCTGCATCACCGGTATTATCGGTGTGACCACGCAATTCAATTGTTAGGTTTGGATTATTATTGAGCGCTTCGATGAGGTTATTAATTTCATAACGAGACAGAGCTGTCAGTTCGGCTGACCCCGTCTTAAAATTCACATGGTGGAAAACAACAACCTTCTTATCGGCATCCTCTTCCTTCATTGCTTTAGATAAAGCATCATTGAACTCCTTCTTTTGCGCCTCTATCTCCATGGGTAGTAAGTCATCCTTGAAGGGATCCTCGTCGGTATGTCGAATATTTGATAGATAAAAAGATTTTTGTTTTGCAAGCCATTGGTCATACTCTTCCTCTGTCACGACACGTACTTTTTTACGCATACTGAAATGCCCTTTTCCACAAAGCTCTGCACATGCCAACTCGTAATCAAAGGTCTGCCACAGCTGTTTCTCCGGCTCGTTTGGATCCGGTTGCTGGTACTCGGGGTACTCCTTTAATCGTTGTCTGTATTCCTCTGTTGTAGTACTTGGCGTAAAGACAAAGTACGTAGGCATACCGGGTACCGCATCCATTTTCACCCTGAAATGAGGAAGAAAGAAACTATGTAATACATCACGGGCAGAGATTCGAATCCGCACCGTTTTTCCAACGGGCAAGACCAACTCGTCCGCCATAAAATCATCCCAGTTCTGACTGTCATTCCAATCTTGCCCCAGTATATTTTTTCCCGTAATGAGTTTGTAATCCTTTTCGCCTAGTTTGCCATCCTCACCAGGGTAGCGCAATGCCCAAGCAAATTGATACCCAGTCGCCCCAATCTCCATATAATCACCATCAGGTCCTACATCAGCCATCACCTTGTTCCAAGTGACCAACCCGTCAAAAACCAGAAGCGCCATCACCAAGGCGGGTAAAGCAGTCCAAATGACCTCCAGTTTGTTATCATGCGCCATGAACTCCGCTTTTCTTCCCTTTCGTCCGGCGTATTTCCACGCAAAAAAGAACAAGGCAATATGCGTAAGAAAAAACACAATACCGGTGATGATAGTCGTAAGATTAAAGCTCTTATCTACCTCAACACCATGCACAGATGCTGCGACATGAGGCCCATATCCAAGCATAAAATTCTTATAATGTATAGCGGACCAAACACAAATTACCAAAAAAGCAATACCGAACAGTAGAAATCCCGTGCCGACATTTCTATTGGTTCTTCGCTGAGCCACTTCACGCCCCAGCAAACCCTCCGCGAGGTCAGTCATCTTTGCAATCTGCACGATTACAACAACCAATAATATTAAACTAAGTATAACAAAAAGACCTGTCATTAGACTATTATTTTATTTTAATTTATTTTCAATCAGGTGTAATCCAATCTATACGTGATGATGTAAACTTTCCTGAATAAATGGATCCTTTGTCGGCTCCAGTGGAGCTTTCGATAATTGATTAAACACAAAGTACAAAAATCCGGATAAAAATCCA
>JALVDO010000681.1 GCA_027008975.1 Saprospiraceae bacterium
CAATATCAAAGATTAATTAATTAAACATCAAAATTCAAAACTTTATTTATTATGAAAAATTTAAAAATTAGTGTATTCGCCATTGCTTTTTTATCCATTATGGCATCTTGTAACCGCGGTAACATCCACCGCCCAGAAATCACAGCCGAGGAAGCTGTCGAGATTATCACCAGTGCTGTTCAGAATGCAACGGACGGACTCTCTGAAGAACTAAGCGATATTGCACAACAAGTATCGGGCACTATTGAGGACAACTTCGAGTGCGGAGTGACTGTTGATTCGAGCTTTACCAAGACCCTCAGTAAGCCGAGACTTTCTGCCGATTATCAAGTCGCCTGGGAGTGGACACCTACTTGTAATGATCTTGGAAATATGATTGAGCTTGACTTTAGTAGCAACGAGACGGGAAGTTACGAGGGGCTACGATCCTCAGGGCAGGAAAGCAAAAGCCTGACATTCACCATCACGGGAATGCAGAACCTCGCCACAGAGCTGACCTTCGACGGTAATACGACCAATCAAGGTACCCAGACCGTCACCGTACAAGAGACCAAGGAACTTAACTCAACGTTGAATATGGCCGTCACCGGGCTGATAGTAGATAAGGGGGACAATGAAATCACCTCCGGACTAATCAACTTCACATTAGACGTAACAACAAGCGGAGGAGATGAGGCGAACTTTACAGGTTCCATTGAGTTCCACGGCAATCGCGACGCGACCGTTATAATCAATGGCGAAACTTATGAAATAGATCTTTAATTAACAATGGTGCCGGCTACTAAAGCATAGGCAAAAAGTGGCCGGCACTACAAAAACAATTAACCATGGACTTTTTAATTCAAAATTTCGGATATTTAGGAGGTTACTCCATCGCTGTATTATTTATTTTCTTTCGATACGCTATATTTGCCGGCATTCCTTTTGTAATTTTTTACCATTGGCGTAAGCAAAAAAACAAAGCGGCAAAAATTCAAAAGCGGGAGGTTAAATCAAAGCAAATATGGATGGAGATTGGCTATAGTACGATGACGGCTTTTATATTTGCAGCACTCGGTGTTGGAATTTACTGGATGACACAACACGGCTGGACAAAAATATACACCGATGTGAATGAGTATGGGACAGCCTATTTCATCACCTCTATTTTCATATTAATGTTTGTTCACGATGCATATTTTTATTGGATGCACAGAGCGGTACACCACCCGAAAATTTTCCCTTATGTCCACAAGGTACACCACCTGTCTTCCAATCCGACCCCCTGGACTTCCTTTTCTTTTAATGCTTCGGAGGCAGTATTGGAGCTGGGAATTGTACCAATCGTATTAATGCTGATCCCGATGCACTTTGGAGCGGTTTTGATATTTTTCTTTATCTCGCTCGCCTTTAATGTAATGGGACACCTGGGATACGAAATAATGCCCAAAAACTGGGTTAGACATCCTATATTGAAGTGGTTTAACACACCGACACACCACAATATGCACCACGCAAGGGGTAATGGAAACTTCGGGTTGTATTTCAATTTTTGGGATACCTGGATGGGAACCAACCACAAGAATTATATAAAAACTTTTGATGCAATCGTAGCGCGACGAGATGCTGCGGCGGTTGAAGAGGCTAGGAAGTTGTTTAAGAATGGCTGCTTGACGCGAAAAATAGAGATTTTGAGTGAAGATGAGTTACAAAAAACGGAGTTTAGCAGCGCTAAATGAGTATTTTTGTAACGAAATATTCACTCAAAAGATCATTTTGCACCTGTCTGCCGGACGAAGGTAGGTAGAGCCAAGTGAGCTATTTTTAAACAACTTCTAAATTAAAAAATAACGAACAATGTACAGAATAATCATATTATGCTGCTTTCTGAGCACACAGGCACCCGGACAGGCAACATTGCCGGAAGAATTGGATACACCAAGGGAACGAGCCGACCGAATGACAAAGGAGATGATAGAAAAAGTCGGGCTGTTCCCTTCCCAATTTGAGATTATTGACAGCCTGAATTATAAATATGCGGTGGAAATACAAACAAAAGTACTGGATGCCGACCTCGGAATGTGGAGCCAGTATCGTTTGGGTAGTAAGATCATTGC
>JALVDO010000682.1 GCA_027008975.1 Saprospiraceae bacterium
ATGAGCGTTGGTCCGAGAATATCGCCATTAACACCAAGGGTATTGGTCGTGATTCCTTCAAAAAATTCATGCGTGCCCGGCTGTAACACCAAGTCAATATTTTCCCCGCTCAAAACGGGAGGAATTGCCAATTCGTGAATATTATTACCTCCCCCCACAATCGTAAAGTTATCACTGGCATCCTCGTAATCTGTCCCCGGATTATCCTGAACGACTTTGACCTGTGCCTGAGTTGTCGCAACATCGGGTACCATCCAGTCGTAAGTAAGCTGACTGTAAGAAATGTCTTCCTCGATAACTTCCCAGGTTTGTCCACCATCCTGCGAGAAATACAAATCCCAGTTTTCCGTATTGTGAGCGATGACCTCCTGCCAGTTGATTTGTACCGCTTCCCCGGCAGTAAAGGTTTCCCCTCCCTGTGGGTTAAGCAGACTTACGTGCCCGAATACCGGTAAGCTCACGAAAGCAAAGAGTATAAATAAATAGTTTTTCATGTTTGTGTAAATTTTAATAGTTAGTAAATTAATTTATAGCATAATCCTAAGTGCGTAGGCAAATAATAAATTCCAAACAAAAATTTAAAGGTGAATTTCATTTCAATATCAAACCCCACTTTATCATTTTAAATTTTGCCTTTTAAATTTGCCAATTGCCCTATATAAATCGTCCAATCATTGCTGAAAAATAGTATCCTCCACCGTTCCGCAAGTCATCATTTTTTCACCAAAGTAAGGGTTTCGGATTTTCTTCTCTTTGCTAATCCAGTCAGCTCCTTCATTATCCATCGCCATTGGGCAATGCTCTACGTACAGCTTGCCTTCGGGAATGCCAAAAGCCTTAACAGCGTAAATCAATGCCTCCGAAAAGAAAGCAAATTGCGTTCGGAGTTCTTCTATATCCTGTAGCTCGATCATTTTCTTGGTGCGCGCCTTCATGGCATTCAACTGCTCCATCCAATAGAGGTGAGCATCGCCCTTGAGCAGGGACATATCGGTATCGGATAATGCCTCACTTATCCTTTTTGCGTCGTTGTTTACTTTTTCTGAATCGGTAGATACAAAGGCATCTTTTAACTCTAAATAAACATTCACAACCCGTAGTAATTGCTGTTTAAAATCAAGCGGTGTAGAGGCTGTATAGTCCGGCAAATGCTCCATTTGCTCCATTCCTTCAACAGAGACATTTCGATTCATCATACTCGTTTGATTATTGAGTTGCGCAGCGGCATCGATGGTGAAATTGCCATAGGTGACAACTTCCTCACCCGGCTTCAACCCGTTAACAACCTGATAGGAATCACCGAGGCTTTCGCCTAATTCTATCTCTCTGAATTGAAAGGATGGAATCGCCATGTCGGGTACTTTCACGTACACCACAGAGCGTTTTCCCGTCCAAAGTACGGCTGTTTTCGGAACAGTTAGGGCAGTACTTTTACCCACCTTATTTTGGAGTGTTCCATTGACAAACATTTCAGGCTTCAATAATCCCGTACGGTTATTTACTTCTGTTCTGACAGCAACCGTTCGCGTTTTGGGATTGATGACCGGATCGATAAATGTAATCCGGGTATTGAAGACTTTATTGGGAATAGAAGGCGTAGTGAACTCAATTTTTGCACCAAGAGAAATACTTGGCAAGTCTTCCTCATAAGCATCAAATAGTACCCAAACCCGGCGAAGATTCATAATGTCAAATAAAGCTTCTCCTTTCTTTACATAATCTCCAACCGCGACTCTCCGTCCGGTAACAACTCCTGATTCATCAGCATAAAGTGTAAAGGTCTCCTTGACTTTCCCTTCCTGCTCTATTTTTTGAAGGGTCCGGTCTGATATTTTCCAATAGCGCAACTTATTTCTCGCCGCTTCCGCCAATTCGGGATTGATATCCTTTAGCCGAAGTGCTTCCAATAATTCTCTTTGTGCCGTCACCAACTCGGGAGAGTAGATACTTGCCAGCTTTTGTCCTTTGTTGACCTGCTCTCCGGTGAAAGTTACATAGAGTTTTTCGATTCGTCCGGGCACATGGGCAACCAGGCTTGCAGCAAGGCGTTCATCTGCCTGCACTTTGCCTGAAAGTGCGATACTTTTGGAAGTATTACCTCCCGTTTGCTCTCCGACAATAGTCGTTTGGATATTCGCCAACTTTACAGCGTCTTCCGTCATTTCCAATACGAGCGGGTCACTTGACCCTCCCGCTGAACTGGCAGGAATCAAATCCATACCACATATCGGACACTGACCGGGCTCGTTTTGACGGATTTGTGGGTGCATGGAGCACGTCCAAATTTCTTCTGCCTTTTCGCCCTCACTTCCGTTGTGTTGGTGGACTTCAGTGACAGAAGAACGCTGCTTTTCTCCCCCAAATGCGAAGTATCCAATTGCCAATCCAAGAGCAACAGCAAGGACTGCAATAATTATTATTTTATTATCTTTTTTCATTGTTGTTATTTTTTATTTTATGATAAATCGTTCAACACCGGCTTTGGCGATATTGCTTTGTACAATGACTTTGAGCATTTTCAAATCATAGTCGATTAGTTCTTTCTCCAATCGTAGCAATTCATCAAAATTCCTCCCTTTACTGCTGTAATCCGTTTCTAAAATGCGAATAGCTGCTTTTGTAATATCAATTTGGCGGGTATAGAGGTCTGCCTTTAATCTGGCTGTCTCATACACGGCAAAGGCTTTTTCGATTGCGGCATTATACTTGGATAATACATCCTCTTTTTTGTAATCCAGCGTAGCAATCTTCAATTGTTCTTCCCGTTCTTTCGCTTCGTATTTTTTCCGATAGAGCGGTATTTTTACGGATGCTTTTAGCTGCAAAATATCCCGGCCGTTTCGATATGGGGCTGCATCGGTTCTTTTCTGAACCAAAATATAATCCATCCCCACGCCAAAAGAAGGCTTCCCGCTTAACTCATTAAGCGCAATAGCCTGTCGGGAAATATCCTGTTGCAATTCGAACATTCGCAGCAACGGGTGATTAGTCCGGATATTTGTCGTTAAGCTATCTCTATTGTAAACCATTTGAGCAAAAGAGAGACCATCCGTAATAGAAATGGGAGTATCTGCCGGTCTGTCCAATAGCTGATTGATGGTCGCTCGTGGACTGACTTTCTGTGCCTCTAGAATATTCAGTTCCTGCTTCAACTCTTCTTCCTTCAATTGTACACGCAGGACATCCGCAGCCGTTGCCTTTCCACTTTCTACCTTCGAGAGGGCGACCCTTTCCAATGATTCCAAAATACTCAAATTCTTCCGGATGATGAATTGACTTTCCTCGATTTCATACAGGCGATAATAATTGATTTTTACCTGATAGTGTAATTCCAGTTCCCGTGCTGCAATACGTTCGTAGAGGGCTTGAGCTTTAGCGTTTTCCAAATCAGCCTTCTTACTCAAAGTCCCTTTCCAAGGAAACATTTGACTGATACTGACACGGGTTGTTTGCGCTCCCAACCGAGTCTCTACCGGAAAAGGAAAGACCCCAACACCTACTTCAGGATCGGGCAATTGGCTAACCTGCGGTGCTCTTTCCAAAGCCGTTAGATACTCATTATTCAATATTTGCAACTCCTTGTTATTCGAGGTTGCGTTTTGCAATAATTCATCTAATGACTGAGCATTGCTTTGAAGTGCCCCAAAACTTGTTAATACCAATATCAGGGGTAATGCTTTGGAATACTGCTTTCCTGCCAATTTTAGCTTCCATTCCTGCCATAGTGAAAATAAGACGGGTACGGTAAACATCGTAATCATCTGCAGGGTCATCCCCCCAAATGAGGGAATTGCCATTGGCAACATGATGTCTGCGCCCCTTCCTGTAGATGTTAGCACAGGTAGCAAAGCCAAAACAGTAGTTGCCGTCGTCATCATCGCGGGTCTTACCCTTCGATTCCCTCCTTCTACTACCGCATCCCGGATAGCATTAATAGTTTGTGGTTTATTCTTCTTGAAACTGTCCTGTAAGAATGTTGCAACCAATACACCATCGTCCGTTGCGATACCAAATAGTGCCAAAAATCCAACCCAGACTGCTACACTTAGATTGATAGTGTGTATTTGGAATAACTCCCGCATATTGGTTCCGAAGAAGTTAAAATCCAAAAACCAAGGCGTATCATACAGTCCAATCATAATAAATCCACCTGCAAAGGCAATAAAGACTCCTGAAAACACCATTAGTGAAATCGTCACAGAGCTAAATTGGAAGTACAGAATCAAAAAGATAATCATCAAAGCGATTGGCACAACGATACTCAGCCGCTTACTTGCGCGTTGCTGTTGCTCGTAATTTCCAGCAAAGCGATAACTGATTCCGGCAGGTACTTCCAAAGAGCCATTGTCAATTTTCTCCTTGAAATATTGCTTGGCGTTATCAACTACTTCTACTTCGGAGTAACCCTCTTCCTTGTCGAATAGAACATAACCGATGAGGAAGCCATCCTCACTTTTGATGGATTGAGCACCGGCTTCATATCGGATGGTCACCAACTCTCCCAACGGGATCTGCTTGCCTCCGGAGGTCGGTACATAAATTCGTTTCAGTGCATCCGGGTCGGTTCTCAATTCGCGCGGGTAACGAATACGGATAGAATAGCGTTCGCGTCCTTCCACCGTATTAGTCATTGCCATTCCACCAATGGCGGCCTGTATGTATTTTTGGACTTTAGCGATGGTTAATCCATAACGACTAATCGCATTTCGGTCTATATCCAAGAGCAGGTAGGGCTTTCCGACAATACGGTCTGCAAAAACAGCTGCATCTTTGACGCCTTCTACTTCCTTTAGCTCCTTTTCCAATTTAAGCCCAAAGGCTTCAATTGTCTCTAAATCCGAGCCTTGCACCTTAATACCCATTGGTGCCCGCATACCGGTCTGTAACATGACGAGCCGGGTTTCAATCGGTTGCAATTTAGGAGCGGAAGTAACACCGGGCAATTTTGTCACTCTGACAATCTCATTCCATATATCATTGGGACTTTTGATGTTATCACGCCATTGACGGAAAAACTGCCCATGCTCATCGGGAATCAGCTGCCCGTTTTCATCTCTGGCGTATTCACCATCTTCATATTTAAATCGCATCCGGTGCCCATCTTTATCTGTTTTGTATTCTGATTTGTACAGAATAACATTTTCGTACATAGACATAGGTGCAGGGTCAAGCGGGCTATTAACCCGACCGGCTTTTCCAACGACACTTTCCACTTCAGGGATAGCTGTTACTGCCATATCTAATAAGCGCAGGTTTTTTAGATTCTCCTGCATCCCGGCATGGGGCATGGAGGTCGGCATGAGTAGGAAAGAACCCTCGTCCAGCGAAGGCATAAATTCCTGCCCGGTATTGCCGAAAGCTACAAATCCGCGATACACAATCAAACCGACAGCAAAAAGAAATAGCAGTTTGAACCGAAGTAAAAAACGAAGGATGCGCGCATAAAAATAAATGATAACGTAGAAGAAACCTATTAACCCACCTGCGACGACAACAATGAATAAAAAATTAGTCATATTACTCTTTGTCACCCCCAGGGGCATCCACACCGTTGCCAGCAACCATGCCACAATCAGGGAATAGATAATATTGGTTAACCAAGAGAGTATTTTCTTATTCCTTTCGTCGCTATGCTCCTGTATTAGTGCATTCAGAATGCCGGCAATGCCGACGACGATCAGGATACTTCCCAGAAAGCTATTATATAAAAAGGCAATAACCACTCCGGCTATTAATGCCAATCCATTGGCGAGAAGGGATACTGACTTTTTCTT
>JALVDO010000683.1 GCA_027008975.1 Saprospiraceae bacterium
TGTGTGCCAATGGTGGAATAATGGTGATGGCTACAATGATAGACGACACCAAAGCAAAGGTCTTGGTAAATGCCAGCGGCTTGAATAATTTCCCTTCGGATGCCTGCATTGTAAATACGGGTATAAAGCTAATAACAGTAGTCGCAACAGCCGTAATCACGGCAGAAGCCACCTCCGTCGTCGCCTCATATATGCTCGTCATCAGGGTTTCATCGGGCGGTGCTTCTTTTATTCTGGTCACCATACTCTCTGTAAGGACAATGCCCATATCAACCATCGTACCTATGGCAATGGCAATACCGGATAATGCCACGATATTGGCATCTACCCCAAAGTATTTCATGGCTATGAAGCACATTAGTACAGCAACGGGTAGTGTACTCGAAATCAATAGCGATGATTTAAGGTTTAACAGCATCAAAATAACCACGATAATAGTGATGAGTATCTCGAGCGTCAAAGCTTCTTCAAGCGTGCCGATTGTCTCGTGGATCAGCTGAGTTCTATCATAAAAAGGTACGATTTTCACCTGAGATACTGTTCCGTCCGGTAGCGTTTTTGTCGCCAAGCCGGGTTCTAATTCGGCAATTTTTGCCTTCACATTTTCGATTACTTCAAGCGGGTTGGCACCATATCTCGCAACGACGACTCCGCCCACCGCTTCTGCACCGGATTTGTCAAGTGTACCCCGGCGGGTTGCCGGTCCGATATTAACCCGGGCTACATCCTTGATACGAATTGGTACATTGTTGTTTTCCACGACAACGCTATTTTCGATATCTTCCACATTTTTGACATAACCCAGTCCTCTTACGAAGTATTCTGCGAGGTTGATTTCGACGGTTTGTGCGCCGATGTCAATATTACTATTTTTGATAGCATTCATTACCTGTTCGAGGCTGACATTATTGGCCTTCATTGCCTCCGGGTCAACATCCACCTGATACTCTTTCACATAACCGCCGATGGATGCCACCTCCGCTACCCCTTCCGCGGCAGACAAACCATAACGCACATAAAAATCCTGGATAGTACGAAGCTCGTGCAAATCCCAGCCTCCGGTAGGATTGCCGTCTTTATCCTGCCCTTCGAGGGTGTACCAAAATATTTGCCCCAATGCGGTCGCATCAGGCCCGAGCGCTGGTTGTACACCATCCGGCAGTGTGTTAGCAGGTAACGAATTGAGCTTTTCGAGTATCCGGCTTCGACTCCAATAAAATTCGACATCGTCATTGAATATGATAAAAATGGTGGAAAACCCAAACATAGAGTTACTTCGGATACTTTTCACTCCGGGGATACCCAACAATGCCGTCGTCAGAGGATAGGAAATCTGATCCTCCACATCCTGTGGGGAACGCCCCACCCACTTGGTGAAGACAATTTGTTGGTTTTCTCCAATATCGGGAATAGCATCAACAGCTACGGGGTCGCGGGGCAGGGATTCTATTCCGAAATCGAATGGCGCTGTGACCAATCCCCAACCTATAAAAAGGAGGAGCAATAAATAAGCAACCAGCTTATTTTCGAGAAAAAATCGAATGAAATTATTTAACATGAAAATTTACTTTCTCTAAGGCTGTATCAAAACACCCTCGTCTTTTGACAAATAGAAAATCTTGTGTGAATTTGTGTAAGAATGGGAAATAATACGTTCAATATACGGCTCAATACAATTGATGTATTGGCATATACTAAACCATTTTATTCCCTAAAAAAAGTAAATGCTATAAAAGGTAAGCTTCCGTCAGGACATAGATATCCCTTTGAATTAACGGTGGTGGGTTGTAATTGGTAAAAGAATTAGCGTCTCCTTCCGGTTCGTACTTAGAGGTAAAAAAGGCTGTAAAGTACGCTGCAACGAACTGTTGCAATTGCTGAATAGTAACACTGGAAGCCGTATTTACCTGTTGGGTTGTAGTGGATTGAAAATGAATGCTTTCATTGTGGCAACATTCTTTTTCATCAATTGATACACCTTTGTGTTGGTGCTTATGCGTTTTATTATCTAATTCGCAAGTCTTTACGGGCTTTTTCATACCAGCCATTTCGTAGCAAGTTGGCGCTTTACCAAAGAGACTTGAAGACCTTAAATGGTCCTGACAGTAGTGCATATCAATAGAGAAGCCCACCGATGTAGTGAACACCAAAAATGCCATCATCAAGGCAAAAAGTCGATATGTCGTACTGATTTTATTCATTGAATAATTGATAACAGTTGCAAAGATATAATCTTTACAGTTGACAAACTTACAACATTTTGAGATAAAATGTCAATGTTTTGGTGGTTTTTGTCGGAAGGAGGGCAGAAGAGGTAAAGATTTTTTTTCTCAAAGTTTTCGATTTCGGATTATTGTTTCTCATGTTTTTTACTTATTTTTGTATCTGCCCGGATTAGGGGAAATGTGATTTTTATATGAAAAAACTTCCAATAGGCATACAGACCTTGAGCAAAATCATTGAAGGCAATTTCGTTTATGTTGATAAAACAGAAATTGCCCATAGGCTCATTGACAGAGGTGGCTATTACTTCCTCTC
>JALVDO010000684.1 GCA_027008975.1 Saprospiraceae bacterium
TGAGTGGAATGCTCAACAGTCGCCTTTAGAGGAGGAGCAAATAGTTAGAGCGACAGAACAGCCGACCGCAATCATTGAAAAAAGCCTGACCGGCTTTACTTTTTTTTCTGATAGGATGTCCTTTGATGCCGCCTCCTGTCCTTCGCTAACTTTTGAAGATTTTGAAGGTGGTTGTGTCGGAAAATTCCCTGTTTTGGATGCATCAACCAATTCAGGTTGTATTACACCGGGTTATATCGAGCCTGGGATTGCATTGAGTGGAGATAATCCTTATCCGGGATATTCTCCCGAAGTTACTACCTATGGCAATTTAGCTTCTACCTATTGGGATAGCTATTCCGACAATGTGTATTTCAACTTTGTCATTGATTTCACCAATGGAGGCGCAACTTATGTAGGGATGGATCTTCGTCATTTTGGTTATTTGTCTGTATTGCCGGTAACACTTGAAATATATGATGCCAATGGCCTGCTGGGGACAACTACTGCATCATCTACCTACTCAGGTTCTTTTTGGGGATTTAATTCCAGCACACCGGTCACCCGGATAATAATAAAAGAAACAAACCCAGGACCGGGTTTCAACTGGCAGGGGGTTGATAATATTGCTTTCGGAAACTGCTGCACTACCCTCACCGGGGATAATCTTGGAAGCCCTGTACCTGCTTTCGGAACGGGAACTTACACTTGTGGCACCCAGCAAACATCCACTGCCACCATGGGAATGGCCGGGACTATTGGGACTGATTATAAAATAGGATCTGTTGAGATAGACATAACACATACCTTTGACGCGGATTTAGAAATTACGCTTGTTTCCCCAATGGGAACAACATTGAATTTAAGTAGCGATAATGGGGGTAGCAGTAATAATTATACCTCCACTGTATTTATGGATGGCAATCCAAATATTACGACGGGTTCTGCTCCGTTCACAGGTACTTTTGAAGCAGAGGGGGGAACTTTTGCCACCACTTTTGCAGGGCAAAGCATCATGGGAGACTGGAAACTGAAGGTTTGTGATGATGCCTCGGGTGACACCGGCACATTAAATGACTTTAAGATTACCTTCTGCCAAATACCTGTTAGCTGTGTCACCGCAGATGAAGCACCTATGATAGATACCCCATGCCCGGGAGATATAATTTTGTGCGGTGCCCAAAACGTAAGCTGGACAGAACCAACAGCGACTGACAATTGCGATATACCAACGGTCACCAGTAATTATAGCCCCGGCGATTATTTTGGTGTGGGAACACATACGGTTACTTATACTTTTGAAGATTTGGCGGGGCTGACAGCCTCTTGTAGTTTTGATGTGGTCATTAATCCACTACCCGATGCCGTCATCAGCCAGTCCAATCTACCGCAATGGTGTCAAGGCATCAAACAACTCACAGCCAAAGTGCTTAACGATGGTGATTTGACTCCTCCAATCTCTATCGATTGGTCAACCGGAGCAAGTGGAGAAATCATCTCCGTATCCGCCAACGGGACGTATTCCGTTACTATTACAGACGGTAACGGCTGCAAAAGCGTCTATTCAACAATTGTCAATGAAGATGCTTCCGACCTGCTCTCTGCTTATACTATTATCGCAAAAGACAATGTAAAGATGTACAAATCAGAAGTCTATGGCGGAGGTGTGGGGGTCATTAATTCCGATGAGACCCGTGTGTATGATAATTCCGGCATTTGGACATTCCTGCGCGCCGATATGAGTAATGTAACCATCGACGGCAGTAGCTTTGTAAACAATACCGTTGATGCCGATTACACCGCAGGCTTACCAATGTTCTTAAGCAATCCTTACTACGACAACAATAATGTGACAGTCGCTCCCAACACGACAATGACACTAACGGGCAATCACTATGGTAAAATTCTGGTCAGAAGCGGCGCAACCCTCAATATCGATAATCCTAATATCTATATCAAGGATTTAAGAACAGAAAGTAACGCCACCATCAGCTTCCTGCAGCCTACCAAAATGCGCATAAAGAAGCGGATGAATATCGGCCAGATGAACACCATCAATTCCACCTACTATAAGAGCATCATCTATGTCGATAAATGCGCCATTCATCAGGGATCA